>JAIRZD010000065.1 GCA_031267415.1 Holosporaceae bacterium | reverse complement strand
TAATTTCTGCGTCGCTTCGGTGCTCGGATCCTCATGTACCACATGTACACTGCGGTCCTGCGCTCCGTATGCTCCTATAAATTCCTCGAAATATCTTTGTTTGGAAAGAAGTCTAATGCAACCAGGCGCATAATCTGGCTTTCAGTTTGTGTTGGATCAAAACTGTGGTATCCTATTTCCAGGGCGTGTAGTGCATGTAGTTTTTGGGAACGTGTCTATTATGTTTTCACTTGGTAAGTCTTCCTATGAAGCTAGATTAGTGGAGTTGCTGCAGGACAATTTCTTTAAAATTGCCAATCGAAACAAGATTATGGCCAAATGGGCGGCTGGACGGCTCGGCTACCGCGGAAGCGAAATGGATCACTATGTAAAGCATCTAATTTTTTCGTATCTTACGCTTCCCAGCGACAGAAAGATGATCGATCGAATCCTCGATGACTTCAGGGCTGCGAATATTCCATTGTCCGAAAAAGATATTAGAGAAAAAATGAGGAATATAGAGTCTCGCATAAGGAAGGATAAAGAGTCGACCAAATGAAAGCGCTAACCGAGTTATCATTTCGCGGATCAGTGGCAATTCTAACGTTGAATAATCCAGCGAAACTAAATGTTCTGTCCAGCGATCTGATGGCCGAGATTCATCGGTCGCTTGAGGGGATAGAAAAAAAATCCAATGTACTGGTGATTCGGGGATGTGAAAAAGCCTTTGCGGCCGGCGTTGACGTTTCGGAAATTCATGCGCTCTCCTACGAAAAAGCCTATCTGAATGATTTTATTGATCATCGATGGGAAAGCGTTTTTAATGTAAAAATCCCGGTAATAGCAGCGGTTTCCGGCTATGCGCTCGGCGGCGGCTTCGAATTGGTGCTCATGTGCGACATGGTGGTAGCAGCTCCGTCTGCGGTTTTTGGGTTTCCCGAAGTAAATCTCGGGCTGATGCCTGGGATGGGCGGCACCCAGCTGCTGACCGGCATCGTTGGCCCTAAAATCGCTTCGGAAATTCTCATGACCGGGCGATTTGTGTCATCCGGGGAGGCGGCGACTCTGGGCATAGTGTCCCATCTGACCGAAGAGAGTGATGACCTGCTGGCCAAAGCATTGGATTTGGCCGAAAAAATTGCTAAAAAATCTGTCATGAGTACACGCATGATAAAAGAAGCGGTGCGGATGGCCCAGAACATCGGGCTATCCAGCGGCCTAAAATCCGAGCGCCAAATGTTTCGATCTCTGTTCTCTACAAGCTTTAAACAAAACGGGACCGAAGCGTTTTTAAAAAAATAAAATCGTCGGAGTGATGGCGTGGTGAGCTATTCCATATTAACCAAGCAGGACGGTTTGCTGGCCGAGCTGGATTCTGCCTTCGGCAATGAACTGCTGTTGAAATCATTGCGTGGATCTGAGGCCCTGTCCGAACTATTTGAATACCAAGTGATATTTCTGTGCCAAGATCCGGCGCTCGACCTGGAAAAGGCGCTGGGATCTGATTTCACCATATCTTTCAAATCCGAAACCCAGGAACGACATATATCTGGCATAGTGACGGAATTCTCGCAGGGGGCCACCGAAACCAAAAACGACATCTACATGACGGAGTACACGGCCATAGTTCGTCCGAAATTGTGGACCCTGTCTCTCGATAGAAATCATTTAATGTTCCAGAAAAAGACCGGTGTCGATATAATAACCCAGGTACTTAAGGATGGAGGCATCAGCGATCTGGATGATAAAATAAAGTCGCTGGGGAAGGTCGAAAGAGAATATTGTGTCCAGTATGGCGAAAGCAGCCTAAATTTCGCATCTCGCCTCATGGAAGACGAGGGGGTTTTTTATTTTTTTAAGCATGAAAAAGGGAAGCACACGCTTGTATTATCCGACAGCTCTGGCTCGCCGGAGAAAATTTCCGGAGAATCCAAGCCGGAATTTCTGAAGGGCGTACATGGCGTTTTTGCGCTGGGAAAAATATTTAATACCCGCATGAGCACCGCTGTTAGTACCGGATCCTATTCGACTGCGGACTACAATTATACCATTTCCCAAACGAAATTATTCAGCAAACTGGATTCCAAATGGAAAGGCGGTATGTTCTATGAATATCCGGGCAATTTTAGCAAGGCCAATGAGGGCGACGATCTGGCAAAGGTGAGGGTGGAGTTATTTGAGTTTACCCATTGTTTTTTCAGTGCTTCGTCGACGGTTCCCGGCATGACTCCCGGATTCTCCTTCGAACTAAAGGGACATCATTGCGCGCAATTCAATAAAGAATATGTGGTTTATGCGGTGGAGCATTTCTACGACATGAATGCCACCAACGGCTATGTATATTCCAATAATTTTCAATCTTTCCCCAAGGGCGTGGAGTTTCGACCACCGCGGAAGACTCCCAAGCCCCGCATTCACGGCAGTCAGACGGCCATTGTGGTCTGCGCGTCCGGAGAGGAAATTCTGAGAAATGAGCATGGGGCCATAAAAGTTCATTTTCATTGGGATCAAATTGGCAAAGACAAGGATAACGAGGAAAGTTCCTGTTGGATCCGGGTGGCCCAGACCTTGGCTGGTAGTTCCTGGGGGGCTGTCTTCATTCCCCGAGTCGGACAGGAGGTTGTTGTATCGTTTCTGGAGGGAGATCCTGATAGACCGCTGATAGTTGGCTGCGTCTACAACGATTTTTACATGCCGCCCTATACGGATAAGGACGATTCCATGAAAATGGGGCTAAAAACGCATACTTTTAAAAAAGACGAGGGATTTAACGAATTCCGCATAAACGACGAAGAAGACAAAGAAGAAATTTTCGTGCGGGCAAAAAAAGACATGTATCTTAGCATTTTTCATTCCCGTAAAACGGAAATAGAAGAAAAAGGCGGCGATATGCTGGATCTATTCAAGGGGCCTAGAACTATAACATTGCAGGCCAAGGGCGATGATCCGGCTAACCACTCTCTCACTCTCACCAAGGGCGATTGCCTGCTGGAGTTGCAGGAGGGGAATCACCAGGTTACCCTGACCAAGGGGAAGCAGGAAATATTGCTGAGCGAAGGAGATAGGTCTCTTACCCTGGGCAAGGGGAAGGAGGAAATTACGCTAAAGGAGGGGGATAGGATCGTAACCCTATCCAATGGCAATCTCCAATACGACCTTAAGGGCGACTGTACCATGGCTGTCTCCGGGAATCTCAGCATCAAGGTTGATGGTGACATAAAGATAGAGGGAAAAACCATATCCCTAAAATCCGGCCAGGATTTCTCCATTGAGGCCGGTACAGCCCTGAAAATAAAATCTGGTACGGATTTTACGGGGGAGGCTGGCACAGCTCTTGATCTCAAAAGCGGGACCGATTTCAAAATGAAGGGCGGCACGAATCTGAATGCGGAGGCTGCCATGAATTTGGGACTGAAGGCCGGTATGAATTTGGAGATGAAGGCCAGCATGCAGATGACGCTGGAGGCTAATCTGGCGCTGGAGGCCAAAAGCAGTCTATCTACCAAAATCAGCGGAACCATGGTTGAAATATCCGGCCAGGCCATGGCCAAAATATCTGCCCCCATGATTACTGCCGGCGGAGGAATGCTCCAGCTGGGCTGATGGGAAACGGCGCATGTTTCGAAAGAAGTCTAATGTTCTGAGTGGCCATATTCCCTATTTGCGTGGCCCTGATGCGGAATCGTGGGTGGTGAATTAAAGAAGCATAAAAAAGGCTATTGACTATGTTCGGCGGTTTGTGTAGAGTCCTCAATACGATCTTTGAAAAAGTTAATACGAAAAGAAATAGAAAAAGGGATATGTAGATGGCGCAATTAGAGCCTGATACATATCGGATCTTGCGTCAGATATGATATGAGGCTAGGACGACATTAAGTCGTTTAACTTGAGAGTTTGATCCTGGCTCAGAACGAACGCTGGCGGCACGCTTAACACATGCAAGTCGAACGAGATTATGGGGCTTGCTCCATAATTTAGTGGCGCACGGGTGAGTAACACGTGGCTACCTGCCCATCGATGGTGGATAACTCCGGGAAACTGGAGCTAATACAGCATACGCTCGAGAGAGGAAAGACCGAAAGGTTGTCGATGGATGGGGCTGCGGCTGATTAGGTAGTTGGTGAGGTAACGGCCCACCAAGCCGATGATCAGTAGCTGGTCTGAGAGGATGATCAGCCACACTGGAACTGAGATACGGTCCAGACTCCTACGGGAGGCAGCAGTGGGGAATATTGGACAATGGGGGAAACCCTGATCCAGCGATGCCGCGTGA
>JAIRZD010000064.1 GCA_031267415.1 Holosporaceae bacterium | reverse complement strand
GGCAACGATCTGCGCGTCTACGTCATCAAATATCGAAAACAGGATAAATACAAAAATATGATCTCCGGCGAAGAAAAAAACTGCGATTACTCCTACCTGAACTCCTGCGCCTCGGATCCCGCACACGTCTACGACATCTCAACGGAATCCGAGCTGAAATCCGCCCTGAAAACCATCGCCACAGACCTCAAAACCTTCGCCAACTACCAGACTGCCAAATTAGTCACTCGATAGGGCGAAAATCCGGCGATATATCAGCAGCATGATCAATCCCGGAAGGCAAAAGGCGGCGCTGCAGAAAAAAGCCACTTCGTAGCCGGCTCGCTCGCAGATCATGCCTGAGATTTTCGCCGCCAGTAGATAGGCCCCGCCGGTGGCACAGTAAAATATGCCGATGGCAGTGCCATAGAGTCGGCGATTTACGTTTTCGGCGATCAGAGACAACAATATCGATTGCACCGCCGCCTGCAGTCCATAGAGCAGCGCCACCAGGGCAAAAAATGGGAGAAATGTGTGGACCAGCCCAAGTAGTCCGCAGCTGAGCCCTCCCAGAAAGAGGCCCAGAGCCAATATCAGGATTTTGCCGCATTTGTCTGCCAATAGTCCCAGGGGATAGGCCAAAATGGCCTGGCCGATTCCCATGACCACCGTCGTCAGGCCGGCCCAGGTCGGCGACACAATCCCGCCTCCCCGCAGAATTATCAGCGACTCTCCAAAATGCATAAATTCACAAAAAAAAGCCAGAACAATCAGAAAAAACAAATGGGCATCCAGCGATTTCAGATATTCCCTGGAAAATGGATGTGAAAATTTATTTCGGGGAGCAGCGGCCGATTCGGCATCTGGCCTGTTGGTACCAGTCTTTGTACCCCGGGATAAGGGTAATTTTATCAGAAATATCAGAGCAGCAGCGGCCGGAATGGCGGCACAGAAAAAAACAATCCGATGGTTCCCGTCGAAAAAATGCAGCAGCAGCAACGCCGTCGCCGCACCGAAAATTGTTCCGAGGGTTTTGATGGATTTTACAAGGCCAAATGACTCTCCCAGCCTATTCCGCAGGCCCACATCCGCCACCAGGGCGTCGCGGGGACTGGCCTGGATACCTGCTCCCAGTCGCTCCAGCATTTCGGCCAGTAAAATCCCGCCGGCAGATCCGACGAAGGCAAAAACCAGCTTGGCAAAACAACTGAGCGAACATCCGATCACAAGCAAAATCCGGCGGTCCCCGATGTAGTCGGCGATGACTCCGGAAAACGTCCGCACCAGCCGGGAAATGAACTCGGCCAGACCGTCAATAAATCCGATACAGGATTCGCCCATGTCAAGATTAAATTTCAGAAATAATGCCAGATGAGAATAGAGCATCTGGGTGGATATGTTGATGAGAAAGGCGTAAAAAGCCACCAGCAGTGTCTTCTTCGAAGGTGCTATGTACATCTGCGGGCGATAATAATAAAAACTAGGCGGCCAGCGTTTTTTCCAGATACTCCTTGGCCTGCTGCTCGTCAATATCGGCCACGGCGGCGTATTCCCGCACCAGCCGGTCCAGGGCCTCCTGGTAAATCTGCCGCTCGCTGTAGGAATGCTCCGGCTGCGTGGCAGACCGATGCAGATCTCGCACCACCTGGGCTATCGACAGAGGATCGCCGGAATTAATCTTTGTTTCGTATTCCTGGGCACGGCGACTCCACATCATTTTTTTCGTTCTGCCGGGCTTCCGCAGACAATCAACGGCTTCGTTCATCTCGTTGGGACTGCTCAGCTGGCGAACCTTCTTGGATATGGATTTATTCAATGGAAGCCGCACCACCATCTTGTCACGATTAAAGGAAATGACAACGACATCGATCTCCTGGCCAAAAATGCTCTGCTTCTCCACGCTCTCCACGACACCAACACCATGGGCCGGATATACCACCCGCTGGCCTTTTTCGAATTTATGCGCTTCCATAAAGATCTCCCCAAGATTTAATTATAGTGATAATATCACCTATTTTTTCATTTTTAAATCCATTTGTGATACAGCATATGCTTACAGGAAAAGCCGGGCTGCAAATAAAGTTGACATGCGCTGGGAAAGAGGGGGCGACCAGGGGCCTGGTTACCGCTTGGTAGTCAATAAATCTTCAATATAGGCAACGCGGCTTTCCAATTCCTGCCCCTCAAAATCCTGGGCATAAATTTCCTTGGCCTTGGCAACCTCTCCGGACAATCCGTAGGCCAGAGCCAAATTACTCCGGTAGGTGACATCGGCCTCCGGCAGTGCACAGGCGCTCTTCAGATAAAAAATAGCCTTTTCGTAGTGCTTGCAGAGCATCATCGAGATGCCCATATTATTATAGGCATCTATGTAATCCGGAGACATGGCAATAACCCGCCGATACAGAGACTGCGCCTTCGCATGCTCCTCACGGGAATCGCAGATGGCTCCCAGCGCATTCAGGGAATCCGGTGTTTCGTGCTTTAAGAATTCCTTCTCAGCAGCGCTGCTATCACCGCCTAGCAGAAATATTTTTCCGCGAATATATGAGGCCGCCTGGGGACTGCAATTCGCTTTCTCAGCTTTGATCACGTACTCGGAGGCAGCATCCAGCACATTTTTGTCGACGTAGCACTCGGCAAGTCCCAGGTAACCGCCTGGATCAGAACGGTCTTTTTCTATGGCCTTGGTGTATAGGCTAATAGCTGCTTCTGTGTTGCCGGTTCGACGTGCCTTGGATGCCACCCGCATCAGGGACGAGCTGTTTATCACCCTCCCACTGCGATCGCTACCACTTTTCTCCGCACAACCGGAAATCAACAAAACCACCAGCAGCGGAATCAAAGACCCCATGACAACCTCCGTTACTCTTTACTTTTCGAGACAAACCTCCGCATGGGCTTTTCCATAAACCTATAGCTAAGCTCAGCGACCACCAGCACCAACACAATAACTATTATAAGCTGATATAAATAAAAATCATACTCAGATAGCGATTCCTTGGGAAAGTATATGGAGTTTGTGTAGTAAACCACAATGTTAGCAATCAGCAGCTGTACTGCATATAGGGAATAGGACCTACTTCCAAGATATTGCAGCAGACCGTCCAGGAGCGGAATCCTAAAACTGCCCCTAACAAAAGCGCATAAAGCCACCAGCAGTACACTGGACAGCGATGGGACTATCCGGGAAAAAAACGCACCTCGTTCGCTGATAGTGCCGTTGTAACTCCATATCATCATTGCTAAAAAAATGCCAGCCACCATGCAGATTGTTTTATTAGCGTCTTTTCCTATGCCTTCCTCGTAGATGAAGGCAAAAAACGCGCCCAAAAACAGCTCGGATAGATTGTTGCAGTGGTTGTAATAGTCCAAATTAAAAAAATACAGGCACAACGGCTGTATAACGAACATGAACATACAACCGAGACCAAGCGACATCAGAGCCCGGGCGTTGTTACTTTTGAATAGCAATAATGCCATCGGCCAGAGCAAATAAAATTGCGCCTCGACGGCCAATGTCCAAAATGGACCCAGTCCGCAGGGATGAATCTTTTCCACCGATACGTAGGCTCCCACCGAATAATTGTAGACGCCGAACAATATCTCGGCGGGAACTCTGAAAATGAAAGCGCAGAAGCCAGCGTCATTTTCGGTTAATTCCAGAAATAGCACAGTCCCAAGAACTACTAACATCAACACCGGGAAAATGCGGAAAAATCTGGTTTTGTAGAAGGAAAATACGGTGGATCTTTTGGATTGTAGTCGCTCAAGAAACGATTCCCCGGAGCTGGATCGAAATTTATTCAGCAGGGACAGCGTCACAACGAAGCCGGATATGGCAAAAAACACTCCAACCCCACCGGTACAGTTGCTCAGCGACCTGGGAACAATATTATGCAAAAACCTCAGCGGACAAATCCATAGCATATGCTGCAGGAAAACCAGAATACAGGCAAATCCCCTCAGACTCTCCAGATCATCAAAAAAAAACTTTTTTTTATCCATCATCATTCCCCGGTTACCTAATCATCGACATAAGCTTTTCCAGCCCGCCGGCCTTTTTTGCCTTTTTATAAAAACTAAGCGTGCTTTCATACTGCTTTATTAGCCTATTGACGTCCTGGACAGCAACCCCGGCACCTGCTGCAATTCTTCTTCGGCGAGATCCATCCAGCAGTTTGTAATTTCTTTTCTCTTTTTTGGTCATTGACCGCACGATGGCAATATTCCGCGCAATGCTTTTATCAGAAACATCGTGGGACTGCACGGCCCTATCAATTTCCCGATTCGACGGCAGCATGGCAAGCAGCGATTTCAGGCCGCCAAATTTCTGCATTTTTTCCATTTGATCCGCCATATCATCGATGGTAAATATGCCCTGCTGCATTTTTTTTGCAGCCTCTTCCATCTCCTGTTGGGAAAAATTTTCCTGGGCTTTTTCCACCAGCGACACCACATCACCCATTCCCAGCAGCCGTCCAGCAATGCGGTGTGGATCGAAAAATTCCAAATTTTCCAGCTGTTCGCCGGTCCCCAGGAACCTTACCGCACAACCGGTGACGGCCCTCATGGACAACACTACTCCACCCCGGGCATCTCCGTCCACCCGGGTAAAAATTATACCGCTAATGCCTATGGATTCAGAGAATTTCCGCGCTATATTAATGGCATCCTGCCCGGTCATTATATCCGCCACCAGCAATGTTTCCTGTGGATTTATGATTTTTTTTGTCTGGGCCAATTCCTCCATGCGCATATCGTCCATGTGTAGACGGCCGGCGGTGTCCAGCAGCAGAATGTCGATGGTCTTGTCCCTGGTGACTTCCAGAGCATGGTACGCGATTTCTTCGGTGGAAAACGACGCCTTCCCCTCCGGCTGACCGAAGACGGTGTTCGGTATTTGACGAGACAACGTTTTCAGCTGCTCGATGGCCGCCGGCCTATGAATGTCGGTGGAGGCCAGCGCTACTTTTTTCCCTCCTTTTGCAAAAAAAGCAGCCAACTTGCCGGCAGTGGTCGTTTTTCCGGCCCCCTGGAGTCCCACCAGCATAATTTTATGTGGTTTTGCGGTAATCGACGGCTCCTCCGCCATTCCCAGCAGTTCCACCAGACGATCGTAGACTATTTTTGTAACCATCTGCCCAGGAGAGACAGATTTAATAACATTTTGACCTATGGCCCGTTCACGGATGTCAGCAATGAAGTTCTTGGTAACTTCCAGAGATACGTCGGCCTCCAGCAAAGCGATGCGAATTTCCCGCAGCGCAATTTCCACATCGGAATCATTCAATACTCCGCTGCGCCTTAATTTATCAAAAATTCCAGAAATTCTGCCGGCAAAAGATTCAAACATATAATTATTCTTCCCTAAACCCCAGATCCCAAGAGCATTCTAGCATTTTTTGCGAATAACTTCTGCATTTTTTTGCTTTGGCCAGTCGAATCAATAGACTTCTTTCCAAACAAAGATATTTCGAGGAATTTATAGGAGCATACGGAGCGCAGGACCGCAGTGTACATGTGGTACATGAGGATCCGAGCACCGAAGCGACGCAGAAATTA
>JAIRZD010000012.1 GCA_031267415.1 Holosporaceae bacterium | reverse complement strand
AGGAATTTATAGGAGCATACGGAGCGCAGGACCGCAGTGTACATGTGGTACATGAGGATCCGAGCACCGAAGCGACGCAGAAATTACCGAAAGAGCGCATGTTTCGAAAGAAGTCTATTGTCGCGGTCGCGGTCTAGCTGGGTTATCGTGCTCTAGATCAGGCTCTAGGCTGTGTCCCCGTACCCGTGATGCTCCGGACGGGAAGGTGTAGGATGTTTGTCATGCAAATCTTTCAGATATATGCATATGTCTTCGACTTCCAGATGTAGCTCTGCGTTCTCAGAGAACGTCAAATTTATCGATTTATTGGTTGGAGCTTGAACAGCGAGCAAATTCAAATAGCTCCCCCGTTTATTTTTAAAATTTTCATTGGCAACGACGGATTTAACCTTGTGCACATAAAATCCCGAGTGCACGCGAAAAAAAATTTGGGCACCATCGGCGCCAAACGGAGCTGATTCCCAACAGAACCTGTTTAACAGCAGTCGAAGACATTCCTTGGATCTATAAAAAGAACAGGCAGACAAATGGAACACAGAATCCTGCAGCAGCGACGAAATTAACGTGCCACCATCGCGGCAAACAGCCTTTAGTGCTAATCTATTTTCTTCCTGCGCCAACAACGGTTTTCTCCCTTATTTTCGCCAATATATGGGGTATCATTGGTGGGAGTCAAGCCATCTAATGTGGATTCACTGTTTAATTTTCGCCATATTTCGCAGCAGCATTAATGTATAGTGGAGTAGCGCTGGATTCGGCCGCCAATAGCTTCGCAAAGGCCAACAAATACTTGGCCCTTCTAAAATCATCAATGAAGACAGCATGTTCATTCTTGCAAAGCAGCGACGAATCCCCAAGGATGGTTTTTATTTGATTTTTACGTATATATGCTGATATGTTCTCGCAACTATTGACGCCGGGCTCCAGAGATCCATGTTTAAAATACAAATGTCCTTTGGCGGTCTCAATCAGGATGATCCTATCGGGATCCAGCACACTCTGCTGGCGTTGACGGCATATTTCATCCACCACTGTAAAGTAATCCATGGCCAAAATTGGTATTTGCAATGCAGTGGCCATTCCCTGCCCAAAGGCGTGGGCAGCACGAATTCCGGTAAAAGATCCGGGACCGGAAGCCACAATAATTCCATCAATTTTTTTCAGATCAACGGAATTTTCCCGCGCCAAATCATGGACAATGGCAGCCAAATTGCTAACGCTGTCTCCCGCATAATCTCTTTCTTTTAATCTGCCATCCCAGGTCATGGCGACGGAACACTTTTTTAGACATGCGGTCAGTGCCAGCACATTCATTTCAGCACCAACTGATAGCATTGCATCGATATGGATAAATCGCCCTTTAGAAATGCCACGGCGCAATCACCAAATACTTCTTTTCTCCATCCGGAGAGGCATTTCGTTGCATCGCGGCCATTGGCAAGGTTCTCCAGATCTGCTCCGGTGGCCAAAAGCGACGAGGCAATACCGTATTCTATGGATTTCGCCTCCAAAATCGCCCTCAAAAAATATACGACGACATTTTTACGGGGAACAACGTTCGGCAATGCGACGTTGGCAGTTATTTTTTCCGCAAACTCCAGAAAATTCTTCAACTGATAATGCCTCATGCGACGAGAATTTTTCAGACGCCTCACCAAGGAGAGGCCTTTTCGGCTTATTTCCTCCAGAAGAGAATCCGGAATCAGGCGCATGTCAACGGAATGCTCGCTACGCCATATGGACAATTGATAAAAAATCGCATTGCCGTTTTTGCCAATCGACTCCACTGGCCTACAATAATATTCTTGTTCGTGCAGAAGCCATTCGTGGCGATTCATTTGTCTCAGAACCTGAAACTGTTTCTTGTATACCTCCCGCAAATGGACGACGTCGTTCGCCGAATAGTGCAGCTGTTCCTCGCCAAGGGGACGTTTCTGCCAATCGCTTTCGCAATAATCCTTGTCTAAATTTTTATCGAGATATTTTTTCACCAGATGGTGATAGCCAATTTTTTCGTCTACTCCCAGTAATTTTTCGTGCAGTTGTGTATCGTAAAAATTTTTTGTTTCCAGTCCCCGTGAACACAGCAACTCAAAATCTTGTCTTGGAGAATGGAATACCTTTAACAGAGACTCATCAGCGAATATGTCAATCAAAAACGAAATATCCAGTGCCAACGCGTCTATTATATAGGCCGTGGTGTTCGTGGCTAGCTGCACCAGGCACAGCAGTGGGGTTTCCAACTTTTCCCGAATAAATTCCGTATCGACGGCGATAAATCTTTCATCAGCAGCTAGCTGGGCAAGCTCTTTCCGGAACCTTTTTTCAAAAGCCGCGACGGATTTGACAGAATTCACCAATATTATGTTCATTGCTGACGAAGAGCCATTTGGTACAACTGCTCCAGCCAGGGCAGGAACAGTTCCAAATCGCTGGTTTCCACCGTCGGACCGCACCAGATGCGTAGATGTGGTTTCGTGAGGATATGCCCTAGAAAATCAAATCCTACTTTTTCTTGTTCGCCAATGGCTACGATTTTTTTCAAAAAACTCCATTTTTCCTTTTCGGATAGAGCTCCGTAAAATTCTGTACAGATGTCGAGACAGGCGATGTGCTGTGCCCGGGATTTTTCTTCCACCAAAAATCGGAAAATATCCTGGCCGTCCACCCATTTTTTTACCGCAGCATAGTTATTATTGATTCTTTTGCAAAGGCTGCTCTGGCCACCGATATCGTCAACCCAGCGCAAATTATTCCTAAAATCCTCAACGCAAATCATGGATGGCGTATTTATGGTATATCCATCAAACACACCAGGACAACTGGCCAAATCGAATATGCGAGGAATTGGCCATGGTGGCCGGTGGGTATCCAATCGCTCCAGAGCCCTGGGACCTAGGATGATACTGCCAATCCCGGCCTCTCCTCCAAGGACTTTTTGCCAGGAGAACGCCATCGCGTCCAATTTTTCCCAATCAAACTCAAAGGCGAAAATAGCGGAAGCTGCATCGCATATGGTGAGACCGCTGCGGGTGGATTTTATCCAATCGGCATTAAAAAATGAGGTCCCGCTGGTGGTTGATGTCCAGCAGAACACGACATCCCGATCAAAATCGATGTTTCTAACATCCGCCTTTTTGAAAAAATCTTCCCGGAACACCCGGGTATCGGATATTTTCAGTTCATTGATAATATCGTGCTCCCAGTATTTGCTGAAAACACAATGGGAAACCACGTCTACTCCCCGATTTCCCAGCAGAGACCAGAGCAATATTTCCACCGCTCCGGTCGAAGACGCGTCCACGATGCCAAGTTGATAGCCTGCTGGTAATTTCAATATTTTTTTTTGGAGGTCGATAACTTCCCGTAGAAGTGCCAAGCCGGCCTCAGATCTGTGTGATCGACCTGCGTATTCTCCAGCCGGAGCTCTCCATCCCAAATGTTTGGAGCATGGTCCACAGGAAAAATTTATACCAGATGGCTTATCCATCCTTCAACTCTCAATTTGGCTTTTAGGCAATTCCTTTTAGGCTGCAATTGCTTGCAACGCCATCTGCAGCGACTGTATCACGAAGGAGTCTTCAAAACAACAATGATCTGTATTACAATCAGCGCCAGTGTTTATGGTGAAGTCGATGTACAAGATGTTTTTGATTGCGTTTTTTATTGTTTGGGATTGTGCTCAGGCCTACGATACAACATCCATAAAGGATGACAACGATCTGGCCGAGGAGCTCCGGGAACATACAGGCAAGTTAGAGGATATGGAAATCCGGCTGAAGAATTTAGAATCTCGTCTCGAAGATTCGCTGAAAAAGATCGCCGTTGTCTACGAGGAATCCCGGAAGGCAAAATACAAAAGTATTATCGCCAACAATTCTCCGGAAAATATCATAAAAGAAGCGGAAGAAATGGCGGAAAATAATAATAGGAGCAATGCCATAGAACTACTGGAACTTTTTGTGCAGCAAAATTCCAAGGGACCCAAATCCATATATGTCGGCATGATGCTCTACCATATCGGCAACTATTACGTGCAGCAAAATGACTATGAAAACGCAAAAGAGAAGTACACTGAAGGCTATAGGCAAAATCCACGCGGCAAGAAAGCCAAGGAAACTTTGGAAAAATTAGCCGAGTGTCACGAGAAATTGGGAGAAAAGAAAGAGCAGGAAATTATTCTGAGAAAATTGGAGCAGCATTCGACGTAATCCCTGGCCATGGACACTTCATTTTATTCCCAGATGGATTTTTTGCTAAATTGGGCAGGTGAACATTACCGCATCAGCGGCAAAAAAATCTGTGTGGCAGTATCCGGGGGATCCGACAGCGTAGCTCTGTTGATGCTTTCCTACGATTGGGCGCGGCAGTACGGATATGAAATCGTCTGTGTCACGGTGGATCATCAATTGCGCCCCGAATCGGCGGAAGAAGCGGAATTTGTCCAGACCCTTTGCGGAACCCGCGGCATAGGTCACCATACTCTGAACTGGTGTAGATCATCCGATGTCATCGCGCCGGGGAAGCTCGAAATGTTGGCCCGCGAGGCCCGCTACGGCTTAATGGCTGATTTTTGTCGCAGCAACGATGTGAAATTTCTTCTGACCGGCCACAATTGGAATGATCAACTAGAGACCTGCGAAATGCGAAGACAGTTTGGTAGTCAAGAGAATGGATTGGCCGGCATGAGCCGGTGCAGGTCCATTGCCCATGACCTAAAATTGCTGCGTCCGCTGCTGTATTTTCCCAAGGCACAGCTGAAGGATTTTTTGATGGCAAGAAATACCAGCTGGAAGCAGGACCCCATGAACGACGATCCCTCTTTTCTGCGTGTGGCCTGTCGCAATCAAATAGGCGATTATGATGACCGAAAAATAAAAGCATATACGGAAGAAATACTGCAGCGTGGAAGAAAACGAAATAATCTGGAAACTAAAGCCGTCAGTTTTTTGAAATGTTTTTGCCAATTCTTGGATAACAAATACGTCGCCCTGGATTTAGCATCACTTTGTCGAGAGGCGCCGGAGGTGCAGCGGGAAATACTGAGGAGAATTATCTGGAGCGTTGGCGGCAAAAAATACAGCACATTCATCAGCGAAGAGCGTCGGCTAAAAATTCTACAGCAGGAAATTAATACTTTGGGACGCTGTCGGCTAAAAATAAAAAGAGATATGTTGTACGTATTTCGCGAATTTAGATTGCCTTACGACAATGCAAATAATAAAATCGTATTCGAAAGCGTCAACTTGTACGAAATATTTTTATAGATATCGGAGTGTAATCTGTGAATAAAACCCACAAAAATGCCGTCCTTTGGGTTGCTATAGCATGTTTTTTTTATATTTTATTTCAATCCATTAGCGGAGGCAAGGAAAATATTGTCACCCTCGCCTACTCCGACTTTATTGCCTGCGTGGACAGCGGCAAGATCAACAACGTGGTCATTCGTGGCGCCAATATAGATGGCATAACGATGGAAGGGAAAATCTTCGCCACCTATGCGCCGAAGGATCCGGGACTTATTACAAAACTACTGGAGAAAAATGTGCGCATAACCGCAGCTTCCGCTGAGGAAAACGCCACGCTGCTGCATTTTATCTTTAGTGGACTTTTCCCACTGTTGCTGTTGGCCAGCATATGGTTTTTATTTATGCGGCAAATTCAATCCGGCGGCAATCGGGCCCTGGGATTTGGAAAATCAAAGGCAAAATTACTGAACGAAAAGTCCATCAAGATTACATTCAATGACGTGGCCGGCATAGACGAAGCAAAGTATGAGCTGGAGGAAATTGTCGATTTCCTCAAAGATCCCAACAAATTCAAGCGATTAGGTGGGAAAATCCCCCGGGGAGTGCTGCTCATCGGTCCCCCTGGCACCGGAAAGACGTTGTTGGCGCGAGCCATCGCCGGCGAAGCCAATGTGCCATTTTTCAGCATATCCGGGTCCGAGTTTGTGGAAATGTTTGTGGGCGTTGGCGCCAGTCGGGTGCGGGATATGTTCGACCAGGGCAAAAAAAACGCTCCCTGCATAATTTTTATAGACGAAATAGATGCCGTTGGGCGTCATCGTGGATTTGGGCTCGGCGGCGGGAATGACGAGCGCGAGCAGACTCTAAATCAGCTTCTGGTCGAAATGGATGGCTTTGAAGAAAACAGTGGAGTCATAATAATTTCTGCCACCAATAGGCCGGACGTTTTGGATCCAGCTCTGCTGCGTCCGGGACGCTTTGACCGCCAGGTGGTGGTTCCAGCTCCGGATCTAAACGGTCGGGAAAAAATTCTTAGGGTTCATCTAAAAAAAATGCCGTTGGCCTCCGATGTGGATCCACTCGTACTAGCCAGGGGAACGCCTGGATTTTCCGGAGCAGACCTGGCCAATCTCGTGAATGAAGCTGCGCTGCTGGCAGCCCGCCGCGAAAAACGCCTGGTTAGCATGGAAGAACTGGAGGAAGCCAAGGACAAAGTTATGATGGGAGCCGAACGTCGTTCCATGGTTATGAGCGACGACGAAAAAAAACTCACTGCCTATCACGAAGCTGGACATGCCATCGTGGCTCTAAATATCCCTGAATCTGATCCAATTCACAAGGCGACCATCATTCCCCGCGGCCGGGCTCTTGGAATGGTTATGCGTCTACCAATAAACGATAGAATATCCATATCCCGCGTAAAACTGGAGGCAGACCTCTCGGTGGCGGCCGGAGGAAGAATTGCCGAAGAACTAATCTTCGGCCGCGGAAAGGTAACCACCGGAGCTTCTTCGGATATTGAGCAGGCCACGAAAATTGCGAGACTCATGGTGGTTGAGTGGGGTATGAGCGATAAATTGGGATTTTTGTCCTATGCGGACGCCGGGGCTCAGGAAGTTTTCCTTGGTCACTCCACCGTTGGTAACAAGAATTTGTCCATTGAAACGACTAAGATCATCGACGATGAAATAAGAAATATCGTGGATAGAACCTATAAACGGGCCGAAATCATACTGAAAAACAACCTTAGCACTCTGACGCTGTTGGCCGAAGGATTATTGGAACATGAGACCTTATCCGGAGAAAATATCCAAAAGATAATAGATGGCGAAAAATTGGAAAAGCAAAAGAAACCTGATGTTTCAAAACCATCCAGGAGACTAAAAATGCCGACCACCGGAAGTAGCAAAAGTGGTGTGCGCCGCACCACTGGGAATTCGAAAAAAAAATCGCCTGATTTGATATGATTTTCGATAACGACTACACCAGGCTTTCGGTAGCAATCGACGTTCGCAAGAATAGGTTGGATAAATTTCTGGCCGAGGCGCTGGACGGTGTCTCCCGCAGCAGAATTCAGAGCCTAGTAAAGTCTGGTTTCGTGTTGGTTAATAATCTGACGACGTTGGACGCCGGACAGCCGCTGAAAATGCGGGATGAAATAGTTGTTCACTGGCAGCCAAAAATTGAAAATACCGAACTGCAGTCGGACAAAGATGTTGAATTTTCCATCATCTACGAGGACGATGACCTAATGGTGGTATATAAGCCGGCCGGCGTTGTGGTTCATCCAGGAGCCGGCAACCATTCCCATACGTTGGCAAATGGACTGGCTTATCACTGCAATCTTTCATCAAATGGCTCCAGGTCAGGCATAGTTCACCGCCTGGATAAAAATACCAGCGGCATTCTGGTGACGGCAAAAAATAATTTCACCCATGACGCTCTCGGGGGTCAGTTCCAATGTCATTCCATCCGAAGGAAATACATCTGTTTTTGCTATTCCACCATTAATCCGGCCGAGGGGAAAATCGAAACCCTGATATCCAGAGATAGGGATCATCGCACAAAGATGGCCGTATCCGGGGAGCGCGGCAAGTTGGCGATTTCCCACTATCGTACCCTAAAAAAATTTTCCACGTTTGCCTCCAAGGTGGAATGCGAACTATTCACCGGCCGCACCCACCAGATCCGGGTTCATTTGTCGCATTTGGGAAATTCGCTCATCGGCGATGCCACCTATTCCGTAAAAAATTACTTTGTGCCAGAGAACATTAGGAAATACGTGAAAAATTTCCCGCGTCAGGCACTGCACGCCTATTTTTTGGAGTTCATCCATCCCAGGTCCGGAAAAACCATGAATTTCACGCAGGATATGCCGGAGGATATGGTTGCATTGGAAAAAATTCTCGACTCCGCCTAGAAAAAGTGATACTACCTGCATAGAATGATCTATCCAGATTATTGCTGTCGCTAAATGGTAGTAAAAGTCATTATTAGAAAGATATAACAGATGAAAGTAGCGATTATCGGTAGGCCAAATGTGGGAAAGTCGGCTATTTTCAATCGATTAGTTGGAGGCTCTGCGGCCATCATCGGCGATATGCCGGGGATTACGCGGGATTGGAAAATGGCGGAGGCACAGCTGTTTGGCTTGCGGTTCCAACTGATCGACACGCCTGGGGTGGATCCGTTTTCCAAAAGCTCGCTGGCTCTGGCGATGAACCGCCAGTCGGCGGCGGCCGTCTCCCAGGCGGATGTGCTGCTCCTGGTGCTGGACGCGCAGGAAGGCGTGACGATTCAGGACCGGGAAATTGCAGAATGGCTGCGCCGAACCATCCAAATTGTCGGACACCGTCCCATTCTGTTGGTAAAAAACAAAAGTGAAGGCCGCCGGAGCACTGACGCTGTCGAGGTGCTTGGATTCGGCGAGGGCATATCTTTCTCAGCCGAGCATAATCTCGGGATGGATGGCCTGTGGTCCCTGCTGCAACCGCTGCTGGACGATCATGGTGACAATGCCGCCGATGATAATGCCAGGCAGCCATCCCAGGATTCAGATCCAGAAAACATCCTAAAAGTTGCCGTAGTAGGCCGACCTAATGTGGGAAAATCCACATTTATCAATGCGATTCTTGGCGATGATCACCGATTATTAACTGGACCAGAAGCCGGCATTACGCGGGATGCCGTTGCCCTA
>JAIRZD010000011.1 GCA_031267415.1 Holosporaceae bacterium | reverse complement strand
AGGAATTTATAGGAGCATACGGAGCGCAGGACCGCAGTGTACATGTGGTACATGAGGATCCGAGCACCGAAGCGACGCAGAAATTACCGAAAGAGCGCATGTTTCGAAAGAAGTCTATTCGCTAAATTCTACAGGCTCCGGTGCATGCGTCGCTGATGACCTGTTCTTCGGAGGCGCTATCCCGGGTATTGTGGTAGTACAAAGTTTTTATTCCCAGCGAATAGGCGTACAATAAATCCTTCAGCAGCACCTGCAGAGGGACTTTCCCATCGTGAAATTTTGCCGGATCGTAGTTCGTGTTGGCGGAAATCGACTGATCCATAAATTTTTGCATAATCCCGACATTCGTCAGGTAGCCGTAGTTGTCATTTATGTCCCACAACAGCTCATAGTTTGCTCCGATGGTTTCAATGGCCGGAACCACCTGCTTCAGCACGCCATCGCGGCTTTGCTTGACGGTAATTAATGCCCTCGGCGGTTCGATCCCGTTGGTCGCATTACTTATCTGGGAGGACGTTTCCGATGGCATCAGCGCCGTAAGAGTGCTATTTCTCATGCCATATTTGATAACTTTCGCCCGCAACGCCTCCCAATCCATTTTCAAAGCATCGGAACCAATAATTTTATCAATGCCTTTTTTGTGATAGGTGTCTATGGGTAAAATTCCGCGGGAATATTTCGTTTCATGAAACTCTCCGCAGGCGCCTCTGAGTTTTGCGAGTTCCACAGATGCATCAATGCAATAATACTGAAACATTTCGAATAACTCATGGGTCGTTCTGAAAGTTTCTGCGGAAGACATTTTTAAATTCCGCTGGGCCAGAAAATTCGCAAAATTTATAACACCTATCCCCAGGGCGCGTCGCTTTTTCGTGCTCCATTCAGCCTCGTGAACCGGATAATTTTGATGATCAATCAGAGAGTCCAGAGCATATACCAATAACTTTGTGCAGAGGTGCATTTTTTCCCGATCTAGTCCAATTTTTCCCACATTAATTGCCGCCAAAATGCAGAGGGAGATTTCTCCGGCCTCCGGATCGGTGTTGCAGAGCGGTTTTGTCGGCAACGTTATCTCGGAACACAAATTCGACTGCCTAATTGGGGCTATTTTCTCCAAAAACGACGAATGGGTATTGCAGTGATCCACATTCATTATGTATATACGTCCCGTGCTGGACCTTTCTCTCATGAGGAGCGAAAAAAGCTCGATTGCCTTTATTTTTTTCTTAAATTTTATGGAATCATCGATTTCATACTTTTCATACAGCTCCGCGAATCTTTCCTGATCACTGAAAAAAGCTTGATATAAATCAGCAACTTCATGCGGGGAAAATAAAGTAATGTCCTTTTCATTCTGCAGTCGCTTATATAAAAAACCGTTTATTTGTACGGCATAATCCATATGTCGGGCGCGATTTTCCTCAGTTCCGCGATTATTTTTCAGCACCAGCATGTCCTCGATCTCCAGGTGCCATAGAGGATAGTAGACGGTGGCGGCTCCGCAGCGCACTCCTCCAGCAGAACAGCTCTGAACTGCCGCCTGGAAAAATTTCAAAAACGGAGTAATGCCGGTATGGTAAACGGCTCCATTCCTGACCGGAGAGCCTTTTGCCCTTATTTGTCCGGCGTTTAGACCTATCCCAGCCATCTGGGAAACATAGCCTAGGATGGCAGTTCCGGTGGCAGCGATACTATCTAGCGAGTCGCCGCATTCCAATAGTACACAGGAGCTAAATTGCCGTAGGGGCGTACGAACTCCGGCCATTATGGGTGTCGGCAAAGAAATATTTTGGTCTGATAAATTGCGATAAAATTTTTTAATGATGGCGGAGCGCTCCAATTTATCCCCGGGAAAATCCTGAAAAATCGCCAGGCAAATGCACATAAATGCCATTTGCGGGCTCTCCAGCACCTGACCAGTCACCCTATTTTTCACCAAATACTTTCCCTCCAGCTGCTTGGTGGCGGCGTAGGAGAATTTTAGATCCAATCCGTGGTCCATGAATTTATCGAAATCATCCAGCTCTTCTCGGGAATATTTTTGTACCAGAGAAACGTCGTACCATTTGCCATCGCACATGCGTTTCAGATGATCGTACAAAGGGGGCGGCGTCCACTGACCGTAGGCTACCTTGCGAATTTTAAAAATATTGAGATTGGCAGCCACATACTGATAATTTGGTGTTTGCTCCGAAATTCTATCGGCGGCAGATTTTATGAGGATATCCTGGATTTCCGCAGTTGTAACGCCGTCATAGGCCTGTATGCCAGCGTGAATAACAACGTCGGAGATGGATACATTATCTATCCCGGAGCAGGAATAACCAACTATTTTATGGATGTACTCCTCGTCGTAGAGAACACGATCGCCATTTCTCTTTACAACCATAATTGGCATGGGGTACCTCATTTGACCTAATTTATATGTCTATTTCGCCGAGGGAAGCATGATCGATTTCCAAATTCACCTGATTGGTGAGATAGGAACTCATTTCCACCTCCTGGGGCGCCACCTGTACGCCGTCGGAGCTCAGCCAGCTATTAATCCATGGAATAGGATTGTTTTCCAGGGAAAATGGAGAAGAAAGTCCAACGGCGCGCATGCGAATTCCTGCCAGATAACCGATGTAATCCGTAAGGATTTTTTCGTTTAATCCTAGCATTGATCCATCTTTAAACAGGTATTTTGTCCAGGCTATCTCCTGTAAAACAGTTTCTAGAAACATTTTTTCCGCCGCTGGCCGACATTCTGCCCCGATGGCTGCCCATTCTTTACCTTCTGCTCCGGAGGTGATATTGAGGATCATTCTCTGGGTACCAATCAAATGCAGCATTTCATCTCTGGCGATAAATTTTATGATTTTTGCGTTACCCTCCATGAGTTCCCGTTCAGCGAATGCAAATGAGCAGGCAAAAGATGCGAAAAATCTTATGGCCTCCAGCGCATGTGCCGCCTGGAGTGTCATGTAGATGGCCTTCATATGATCAATCACATTATAATTGACGCTATAATTGGCGGTTTCTATTCTGGCGGCGGCATCCATTAGGACATTTTGCAGGTGCAGTTGATCATAATAGTAGGAGATCGATGCTGCCCGTTGTTTTATTTCTTCATTGGCCACAATATCATTGAATATCAGATTCGGCTGAGGCTCGATGGCTCTTATGATGTGGGTATAGCTGCGGCTATGGACGGTCTCACTGAAGGACCAGGTTTCCACCCAGGTTTCCAGCTCCGGCAGGGACACAATCGGCAGAAAGACAATATTCGGAGATCGGCCCTGGATGCTGTCCATCAGCGTCTGGTACTTTAGATTGCTCAGGAAAATATGCTTTTCGTGCTCCGATAATCGCTTATATTGAACGCTGTCCACCGCGACGTTCACTTCCTCCGGTCTCCAGAAATAGGATAGTTGCTTTTCTATTAACTTTTCGAATACACCGTATTTTTGTTGGTCGTACCTGGCCACATTAACGGATTGCCCCAGGAACATCGGCTCTTTCAACTGATCGTTGCTCATTTGTGAAAAAGTTTCGTGGCGCCTGGATATTTTCATATTCTACTCTATATTATTACTCATCATGGAAGAGGCAACAACCTGCAGTATATACATCGCCGACGGCACAATGCAACCCAGCGTAGGGGGCATGGCGCAGCTCTGAACGCTGTGTCGAAAAATTTGTGTGTTTCGCAGTTTGGTGCTACAATAGCACCATGGTTTGCGTTTTTGGAAAATTGAACGGCGAGATTTGATAGGTCTTGCGTGTTATGGTGTCGGTAGCGGAGCATAGCTCAGCCTGGTAGAGCACAGCTTTCGGGTAGCTGGGGTCGGAGGTTCGAATCCTCTTGCTCCGACCATGTGGTTCTGTTTTTTTGCAGGGGAGAGCTGTTCTATGTCCGGGAAAAAAATAAAGTATCTTCTGCTGTTTGCAATCGTCGTTCTTCTGCTGGTGTCCTATCGTCTGAGCCGCAGCAAGCCAGAGCTAAAAATCGAATCGGATCCGGCTGTGATGGTTGTCAAAGCCAACATGGGGCCGGTAATTCGCTTCATCAATGCCATCGGGACCCTGCGTCCATGTAACTCAGCCACCATCAAGGCGGAGGTTGATTCCAGGGTATCGAAAATTCGCTTCTCCGAGGGAACAGTTGTTAAAGAGGGCGATTTGCTCGTGGAGCTGGACGATGCCCTGGCTAAGGCAATGCTGATGGAGGCGGAGGGAAATTACCGCAAGGCAACAAGTGAATATGAGCCGGTGGAAAAACTGGCGGATAGGGGTGTCATGGCCCGCATTCACAGGGATACCAAGAAGGCCGAAAAGGATGTGTGCGAGGCCCGGGTCGCCTTCCAGCGGATCAATTTCGAAAAGCATAAAATATACGCGCCGTTCGGTGGAATCGTGGGATTGCGCGAAATTAGCCCTGGACAATTTGTTTCCAAGGGTGCGGATCTGATAAAAATAGTGGATTGCCATCCAATGATGGTGGATTTCAAGGTGGCCGAAGTCGATATAGGTAACGTGTACGTGGGACAGGAAGCAAAAATTCTCGTTGGTGGAGATAAAAACAATGAGTTTTCGGCCAAGATAACGGCCATAGATCCGGAAAGCGAGAAAATTTCTCACAGTTTCAATATTCGTGCCCAGGTGGATATTCCTGAGGAGGTTGTTATCGGGTCCCAGATATTGAAACCTGGTCGCTTCGTGAGCATTAAAATAGCTCCGGACGGCAATGAGTTGGGGGTCGTAATTCCTGAAAGCGCTCTGGAAAAGGCTGGAGAGGACTATTACGTATTCCGTGTGGTCGATGGCGTGGCTATTCGAGCTCCGGTTAGCATCGGCATGAGAAAGGACGGAATGGTGGAGATTATCACTGGCATAAATATCGGGGACGTCGTGATAACCAGCGGGCAACATGAGGTTCGCGAGGGTCGCGGGGTATCCATACAGGATAGCAGCGTGGCGGAGAATATCGTAAAGGAATTGGAAAAGAAGGTTCAGGCTCTTGATAATACCGGTAAAAGAAGCGGAGAATAGTCCATGGAAACCACAGAGTTTTGTATCCGGAGGCCGGTATTTTCCACAGTTCTTACTCTGATGATCGTGATCCTGGGCATAGTATGTCAGGGAAGATTGCAAATTAGAAAAGAGCCCAAGGTGGAAAGATCCATGGTTTCCGTTGAGTCGGAGTTTAATGGAGCCAGTCCCGGGGCCGTTGAATCCCAGATCACAAAATTATTGGAGGGGCAGTTTGCCACCATACCTGGCGTTGACCTCATTACTTCCAATAGTTCCAATGAAAAAAGTGAAATATATATAGAGTTTTCTCCGGACAGGGATCCGGATGGGGCTGCTGCTGACGTTCGGGACCGATTGTCCCTGGTTCGCAGCCAGTTGCCAATGGGAATTCCGGAACCAATCATTCGGAAGGATAGCTCGGATTCCAGCGCTGGAATTACCATAGGGTTCTCCAGCAAAAAGTCTTCGGTCGACGATCTGAGGGATTTTGTGGAACGCTATGTGAAGGCAAAATTTGAAGCTCTGCCGGGCGTTGGTCGGGTTTCTGTCAGTGGCGGAAATATCAAGAGCATGCGGGTCTTTCTGGATCCCCAGAGGCTGGCTTCCTACGGCTATACACCGGCTGATGTGGTTGACGCCATTCAGAAGCAGCACGTGCAGAGGCCCTGCGGTCGTCTCACGAGCAAAGATCGGGAATATATGCTGACCGTCAACGGAGAATTGACACAGCCCGAGGCCTTTGATGAGGTGGTGCTGCCGGGCAACGGCCGGGAAAAAACTGTCCGCATAAAGGACGTGGGAAAAACCATGTTGGTGCCGGATGATATTCGTGAGGGCGGATTATTTAATGGTATGGAGTGCGTCTCGCTGTCTATCACCAAACAATCCACTGCAAATCCCATCGATCTGAGCACGGCGGTGAGAAAAATCTTGCCTTTCATAAAAGAGTTCGTTCCGTCCGGCAGCGAAGTGATCATTTCCTTTGACGAAGCCGAAAATATAAAGGCTTCTATGTCGAATGTTTATCGGGCCATTGCCGAATCCACTATTCTGGTGATTTTAGTAGTATTTTTGTTCCTCTGGTCTTTCCGGGCCACTTTGGTTCCAATAATTACCATTCCAATATCTTTGTTGGGAACGTTTCCCATATTATATCTGTTCGATTTCTCCATAAATACTTTTACCATGTTGGCTATGGTGCTGGCGGTCGGTCTTGTGGTGGACGACGCCATAGTGGTCCTGGAGAATATCCACCGCCACATGGAAAAGGGACTTTCGAGATTTAATGCCGCCATAGTTGGGGCAAAGGAGATTTATTTCTCGGTTATAGCAATGACCCTGACATTGGCTACGGCCTATGTGCCCATCGCCCTGACACCGGGAGAATTGGGGAAATATTTTCGAGAATTTGCGCTGGCTCTGTCGGGAGCGGTGCTAATTTCTGGATTTGTGGCCATAACTTTGTCTCCCATGATGTGCTCCAAGCTTTTAAGTATCGACCGGCGAAAGAATGCCGTCGGTTTTTGGAAAAAAACATCGGATTACCAGGAAAAAATTATAGAAACATTGGAAAATAAATATGCGGCGGTGTTGGATACGGCGTTGCAGCGGAAAATTATCGTCATTGCCATTGGACTACTTATTTCCATCGCCGGAATTTTTGCTGGAATTAATCTACCGTCCGAGGGAAAACCGGTGGAAGATACCGGCTACGTGCAGTTTAGGGGCAACGGCCCCACGGACGCTTCCTATGAATTCATGAAGCGTAGCGCCGATCAAATAGACGCCATCCTGGCCAAAACTCCGCACATGCAGAATCGTTGGGTTCTTGCCAAGCAGAGGGAAATCAGTGGCTGGGTTCAGCTGGTGGACTGGGATAAAAGGGATATGTCGGCCAAGGATATCTCTGCGCACCTGTTACCGTTATTTAAAACCGTTACCGGAGTTCCCTGCTCTGTTTCCGCCGGTTTTGGCGACGTCGACAAAGATTCCATATCGTTTGTGATGCAAACAAACCAAAGCTTCGATTATCTAACGGTCAACGGCAGGAAATTCATCTTCACCCTTCTGGAAAAATACCATGGTCTGCAGGATAATATTCGCTCCACTTCCGTCTCTCCACAACAGGAATACGTGATAGATATAGACCGCGGCAAAGCTGCCTCGTTGGGGGTGGATGTGGATGATATAGTCAGCGCCATCGGGTGCTTTGTGCGGGGACAAAAGGCCACCAATGTCCAGCGGGAGGCGAAGCGGGACGAGTTGTTTGTGCACATGGAGAAACATCTGCGAAGAACTCCGGATGATCTATCCAGGATCCAGGTGAAATCGAAACTTTACTCCCAGAATCAGGAAATAAAAATGGTGCCGGTGACCGAAATGATTTCCATCCGGGAAAGAGAATCTCCGGTTGGGTTGGGCCACTACAATCAAATGCTGTCCACCCACGTATACGCGAATATCGCGGAAGGATATAGCCTGGGGGGCGTGGTGGAGGATATCAATGTTCTGAAAAACAAATATCTACCGGATACCATCCAATTGTCCTTTTCCGGCTCCACCAAGTCCTACCTTGAGGGAAGTGAGCAGATAGCTTTTGTGTTTTTGTTGGCGCTGGTGTTTGTATTCCTGGTTTTGGCAGCTCAGTTCGAGAGCTTTATTGATCCATTAATAATTATGTTGAGCGTTCCATTTTCCATTACCGGGGCATTGATTACGTTGTACTTTATTCCAGACTGTTCTCTGAACGTCTACTCCAAGGTTGGGCTGGTAACCCTCATAGGGCTGATAACAAAACACGGCATATTGATAGTAGATTTTGCCAACAGCATCGTTGCCGAAGGCGCTACGGCAATCGAAGCCGTCAAACGGGCTGCCCGTCTTCGGCTGCGGCCAATTCTCATGACCACCTTTGCCATGGTGATCGGTTCTGTCCCTCTGGCCTTGGCCACCGGAGCAGGGGCGGCTTCCCGCAGACAGATCGGCTGGTCCATCGTAGGTGGAATGTCCCTAGGGACTTTATTTACGCTATTCATAGTGCCCATCGTCTATGTCATAATATCGTCCAGTTCCAGGGCAAAAAAAAGCAGCCCGAACGAAGGTTAGATCGGATCAGATCAGGTTATATTAGATTATATATAGATTATATTGGATCGGATTAGATTTGGCTTTTATGGCCAAATGTTGTCTCGATTTTGTTTTGGATATGATGATCAGCTGCGGCTCCTCATCTAGACATCAAAGTCAGAGGCCCAATATGGTCCAGCCGGGATTTTCCACATAGTTTTTTACGCTGCATAAAAAGTCCGATGCGGTCTTGGTGTCAGCCACCCGATGATCGTAGGACAATGAAATATACAGCATTGGTTTGATTTCCACTCCGGTATCAGTAGCCACCGGTCGATTGTGCATCCGATGGACGCTCAGGGTTGCCACCTGCGGGGTGGTTAATAGATCGGTCCCCATGAGGGAGCCATACACGCCGGCGTTCACCACCGTAAATGTTCCACCGGAGACTTCCTCCACCGACAATGTCCCCTCCACAGCTCTCCGGGAAAGTGCTATCATATGTTTTTCTATTTCGGCTATGGAAAGCACATCGGCATTGCGAATGACCGGCGCTGCCACACCGTCGTTGCCGCAGGTTATCACAGATATGTCGTAACAATTTTTGTATATGAGATCATGGCCGTGAATATTGGCGTTAAACACGCGATATTTTTTTAGCGCAGAAATACAGGCAATGATAAAAAATGGAGTAAAGCCCAGTCGCGTATTAAAACGTTTGGAGAATTCCTTGCCAAATGTTTTCTCCATGTTCAGCACGGCATTCATGTCCACTTCGTTCGACACCGTCGAAATTACCGAAGAATCCATGGAAGATTTCAATTTTTCATTTATACGTTGCTTTAGAAAATCTATGGGAACTTTTTCATCGCCTGGGGATGAAAAAAATGTTGGTTTACTCCAATTGTCGGCATACATTTCCGGAGTGCCGTCGTTTACCGGAGTATGTAGCAGCTTATTAATCACTTCGTTGCGAGTTTTTAATTCCTCGACTTTTTCTTCCACCAATTTTTTGCCGAGATCGGTGGCGGCTGCGGAATGGCAATTTTCCTTTGCTATTTTCGCTGATTTTTCGATATGCGATACGGCTTTTTTAACTTCAGTGTCGGCCAGAACCTTTATTTCGGCGAACAAACCTTTTAGAGATTGAGTAACTTCATCTCTAATGGAGGACAATATTTCTTCTGATATCATGCTGCCTCCGGAGTGTTTGGAATAATGTTCGTGCCCATTGCCATTGGATAAAAATCCATTGGCCTCGGCCATCGATAAATGTTCCAGATAGTCTCCCGGTGGTCCATTGCTATGGACGTTGAGGCCGAAGGTGGATGGATAACTATTTTCTGCCGTCAATGAATCGGCGTACTCGTTTTCCATTGTCTCAGCCGCCTCAGTAATCTCCAAAGCCTCATTAATTACATCATCCCGTATGGGGTCATCGGCACCGATAAGTTCCGCCGTCAATTCGGCTATCTCGATTTTTTCGACCACGGATTCCTCAATTAGAGTTTTTTTGACCTGATATTCTTCGGCCAAAGATTCTTCGGCCAAAGATTCTTCGACCAGAGCCTCTTGGATGATGGATTCCTCCAGTACTGCGGCCTCCGCATCGGCTTTTCGGATGGTATCAGCTAATATTTCTTCTTTTATTTCCTCCGCCTCGATGCGGGCTTCTTTCTCAGCTTCTTTCAGTACGCAGTGCTCGATTTCTTCCGCTGCCGCCATCGCCTGCCGCTCGTTTTTCTGTAGTATATACCGTCTCAGGACATCGGCCTCGTCGGCTGCATTCTGCTCGGCTTTTTGGAGGATGTCATGCTTTAGTGTTTCCGCTGCAACGATGGCATCCTTTTCAGCTTTTTGGAGAATATCCTGTTTAGCGATTTCCGCAGCCGCAGCGGCATCTTCATCCGCCTTTTTTAGTATTTCCTCCCGGGCAGCTTCCGCTGTGACGGCGGCTTCCTGCTCGGCTTTTCGAAGGATATCTTGTTTTAGAATTTCCCCTTCGGCGTTAGCCTTGGCCCGCGTGTCCGTTTCGGTTTTTTGGAGTATATCCTGGCGAAGCACTTCGGCTTCTTCCCTGGCCTTTTCCACAGCCTCTATAATTAGTTTGTTTTTGGTATTTTCGGCTTCGGTTATGGACCCTTCAACGATTTTTCGATGCATTTCTCCGGCATCTTTCAGCGCCGTTTGCTCATATTCATTTAAAATTTTTGATTTTAACTCTTCGCCCTGGGACAGGGCCAATTTCATGGCTTCATCTAAAATTTTTTCCTTCAGCTTTTTGGCCTCTTCCCTGGCCTGATGTTCCGTGGTACGAAGAATGCTTTTGAATTTTTCTTCGGTTTCCTCCGATAGCTCCTCCAAAATTTCATCCCTTATGGCGCTGACGTTTTCCAGCTCCTCCAGAGCCGAAGACGCGAAGGATGTAATCGTCGGCGAAACTTCGGCCGCATCAAAGGCAGCGGGAGCGGCAAATTCATGCCCCGGCTCCGGAACCGAAAGGGAGTATTCCATTGCCACAGCCGCATCGATCATTTCTAATTCTACGGCTTCGCCAACGTGGGAATTGCGAAGATTTTTCGTGTTTTTTTTGGCTGCCTCATGGCCACCACCAGCGAACATGTTTTTTTCGAATTCCATTAGCTCGACAGATTTTTCCAGCATGGTTTCAATCTCTGTGTCCTGGCTGATATCGGCGTTCACGTCCGTTTCGATTACGGCGATTTTTGCCCCCTGCGGGATAACGGCACCCTCTTTCGCTATTATTTTTGCTAGTAAACAGTCGTAACTGGAGGTCACACCGCAGGCGACGGTGGATGTTTCAGCGTCTGCGATAATTTCGTTTTTGGATATTCTCTCACCGACTTTTTTGTACCAAGCCGTTAGCGTTACTTCGTAGGAAGTATCGTCAAAGTTTGGCACAATGATGTCAACACGCATCTCCACAATCCAAATAGCCTTGCAGAATTAAAGCATCAAAGAGTTTTTTTAATATTAATTCCAGGACAAAATTTGTGATTTTACCGAGATATATAATGTACGATCATGAGAAGACCAAATATTATTCTGTACACGATTATACCGAGGAAGGAATGTTTTTTTAGAAAAATGGTCATGAGGAAAATAGTCAATAATCCGCACAAAAATGCTGCCAAACATCCGGCGCCCAGCAATGTTCCATCCTCAAGGATAATACGTCCGGTAAAAACTTTCAGCATCGTTAGAAAAATCGCCCCCGAGACCACCGGAATCGAAAGCAAAAGCGAAAAATAGAAACTATCTTTTCTGGAGTACCCCATATATCGCATCATTGATATGGTAATGCCCAGTCGACTGACCCCCGGTATCAGGGCCACCGATTGGGCCAATCCGATGCCGAGTCCCTGCCACAGCGAAATCGTTTTTTGGTGGACTGCTGTTCGATCGCACAATAGCAAAATCACTGCAAAAAAGATCACGGTAACCGGTGTTATCTCCATACAAAAATTAATTTTCAAAAACACGTCAACGATTCCGCCGATAATTATTGTTGGAAGGCTGGAAACAATCAACAGGCAAAGGAATTTACTGTTCCGGGAAAAATTCCCATTCAGGGTATCCCGGCAGCCCATTAGCATATTTCGAATATCCTGGTGGTAGAAAGCAAGTATCGCCAACAGCGATCCGAAATTTAGGCATAAATCAAATGCATATCTTTGATTGGGCAATTCCATTAGATGGGAAGCGACCGCTAGGTGCAGCGACGAGCTAACCGGCAGAAATTCTGTTATGCCCTGCAGGATACCAAGATTAATTGACTGGAGCAGCGTCATGTCTTCACCATCGAGTCATCGGCAAACAAATTTTCCTGCGTTGGTTCTCGACGTACCAGAACTCGTCCATCGGAAAACACCAGATTGAATAATTCATGTTTGCGAGCTTCTTGCACGGAGCTAATTGGTGTCATTTTGGAGGATTCCACAAAGGCAAATCCACGCCGAAGTACATTCACGTGCCCATTGGATTCCAATCTTTGGGCTATGATGTCGAAATCATTCCGTCGTCGGGCGAGTTCAGAGAGAAAAACATATCGCATTTTTTGAAAAATCTCTTCGATGTTTTTGTGTAATACAGGTTTTGGAACCATAATCCCCACCAGTCGTACCCTATTGGCGGACAATTTACGAGCGATGATGGCGGTAATTTTTTCCAGGATATGATCTGTCAACTGAATTTTTTCGGAAATAATTCCGCTGATATCAAGGATTTTGTTGGATTGTAGGAAAAGTCGTTTTTTTTCCAGATTACCAAAAATGGCCATATTTAATCTGGAAAAACAAGTGCTGACATGGGCTTGCAGTTTAATTCTTTCCGGAACCGCGAATTCTGCCGCCGCCGTCGGTGTTGGAGCCCGCAGATCGGATACATAGTCGATGATGGTGGTATCAGTTTCGTGTCCAACGGCAGATATGATTGGAATGACGCTGCGGGACACCGCTCTTGCCACGTCTTCTTCGTTGAAGCCCATTAAATCCTCCAGACTGCCGCCTCCACGGGCAACTATCAGCAGATCTGGTATTTGGTCCGGCGGTAACGCATTCATGCCATCGATGGCCTCGACAATCTGCCGTCCCGCTTCCGGCCCCTGTACCAACACCGGCCATAGCAGAATTTGCCGCGGGAATCTTTGGCCTATCCGGTGCAGCATATCTCTTATGACGGCTCCGGTGGGGGATGTTATAATGCCAATAATTTTCGGAAGAAATGGAATCTTTTTTTTTCTGGCTGGATCAAATAACCCTTCATCGAGCAGCTTTTTTTTCCTTTGTTCGAGTAATTTTAATAGCTCTCCTACTCCAGAAAGCTCGAACTGCTCCACAATAAACTGATATTTGGATCGCATGGCATAGGTGGTAACTTGGCCGATACAGCACAGTTCCATCCCCTCTTCCAGTTTTAGATTATGTTTTTGTGCGACATATTTCCAACAGACGGCATCGATGACGGCTCCCGCATCCTTAAGTGCAAAATATATGTGTCCCGAAGAGTGGATTTTTAGATCGCTGACCTCCGCCTTGAGCTGTATTTTCCCAAAATTTTGCTCCATAGACCTCTTTATGAGGGCCGAAAGCCTGGAAACTGTGTATTCTTCCATCCGATCTCTCTCCATCGCCAATTGAGCGCATTCTAGACTTTTTCTGAGGTTTTTTATACCCGCCAGGCCGCAGTGCCAGAGAAGAAAATATGGAGCGCCACCTGAGCAAAAAAATAACTTGCTAGTTTTTCTATTTTTTAACAAAAAATTTACAATGATGGTGCTATGGTACTTCAGACCCATAAATGCGGAGAATGAAAATGAGGAAAAAATCGTTGAGTGGCATACTTTCGGCTGCCTGGATGGCGACACTGTGTTTTTACTCGGCAGTTGACGCCGTTGACGCCGTGGAAGAAGCGCAGAGTAGCGGGAAGCCGGTAATGGCGGCAATCGTTAGCGGCGGGATGGTTGGAGAATCGCAGAAAGCTGCCGATAAGAGCGCAGCTGTAAAAACCGATGATGGAAAGAGTTCCGGGAGCGTAGCTGCGCTGAAGGCGGATTTTATAAGTAAAAATCCAGAAGTGGCTAAAGCGGATGTTGAAAAACTTTTCTCGGGGAAGACCGTGGAGGAGGTAATGAAGAAGGTTGGGACCTATGTTGAAGAAAAGGAAAAATTACTATCCGAAGCAAAGACGACTACGTCCGGGAAAAAGTCGCGTAAAGGACTGGTCGGAGGTGCGTTAGCAGCTTATGGAAACGTTAAGGGCTGGTTGTCGACTGTCCTTGCAGCCAATGCAAAGAGGGGGGGGAGAAAGGTAAAGGAAAAGGTAGAAAAAAACGACCTAGGCGTTAAGAGTAACAAAACGTCTAAGACCGAGGTAGAAGGCGGAGGCGGAAAGGCGGTAGAGAAAGATGAGAAAGCTTCGAAGACAAAATTGACCGAGACGAAGGAAGCTAAAAAAGGCGTGGGGATAGGTGGAAATGGGAGCAGCAGCTCCGAATCCGGGAAAAATAGCAGCAAGGAGGGGCCTAAAGTGTCGGAAGAAGAACTAGGGAAAAAGACTGGAACCGGACCCGGAACAATTGAAACTTCCACGGTCGAGAAAGGGGGGGGAGAGGAAATAGCGAGGGTCGCTGCGAGCGGGTCGACGCTGGTAAATAACTTAACCTCGAAGGAAAATAATAAGATTCGGGTTTCATTGGTGGATGCTCTGGAAAAGGCGGTTGCAGACAGCTTGACTAAAAGAAGTGCGGAAGGGACCGAAGAAGCTCTTGGGGTGGTGCAGAAAAAATTATCGAAAATTAAGAGCGCGGATGGCAACAGCCTCGGCGCCCGCCTCGGTATTCTGCAGTCTATTTTAGACTGTTGGAAGGAACTGGCATCGATCCAGGTGCATGCACTAAATGCCCTGGATAGCAGGAAAAAAGAGGAACTTTATCGGGCCTGTTTGAGGCAGTTGCTGGGGGAAGTTTCGGAAAATTTAAACCGAGATACGGTGACTAAATTGGAAGAGATACTGGGCAAAGGCGGGAAATTTGAGGATTTGGTGAGGGGACTTCTGGACGAGGCGGTATCGGTTGGGTCTGGTCTGGGAGAAGGCAGCGGAGAGACATACGAAACTAACTTGGCATCGCTGAGGAGTATCGTGAGTGAGATCACCGAGGGCGGTGGTGCGACGCCTGCTGGGGTGAAGAATGTTGTGGAAGCCTACGATAAAACGGCGGAGACGCTGGTGCCTGCGAGTAGGGTCGCGGAGGATGGAGATATAGGCATAGAGTACTGTTTTTTGGCGAGAGATCACGCAAAAACCTCGGTTAGCGGGTTGATTAGCAATGTAGAGACGGTGATAAAAGGGGATATGGCGAAATTAAAAGAAGAATTGGAGGGGAAGCACGAAACCATTAAAGGGACGTACAATGACGATATTGACAAGTGCAAGAAAGAAAATCAGAAGAAAGTGGACGAGGTGAAGGCTTCTGGATCAAGCGATAAGGAGAAAGCGCCGAAAATAAAGAAATTGGAAATGGATCTCAAGAAAGATCTGAGGGCGAAGGAGGATGAGTTTGATAAAAGCGAGAAAAAGATCCTGACTATGGAAAAGAACATCGAAGCGACGCTGAATATGATAGAAAAGTACCAGAAAATAGGAAGACAGCTTGACGTCGGGACGGCGAGTGAAGCTGTGACATATATAGAATCGATACGGCAGCTGCTGATAGACATAGTTGAAGGATTGGCCGAGGGGAAGTTGGAGCTGGATGGCGAGGAATTGAGTGTGGAGGGATTGAATGGGCTTGTCGCTCAGTTGCAAGAACTCATGGAGAAGTCTCTTGTGGATGACTTCGAGAGTATACTTGAATCGCTGAAGCGGAATGTGAAAATCACGGATAACGAAAAGAGTGAAGCGACCGTGAAAGACGAGTCCGGAGATAGTGAGGAGGAAGTGGAAAAGACGACCGGGGAATCCGGAGAAAAAACCGAGGTGGAAGAGGGAAAAGAGGGAAAAGGGGAAGCGGTGGAGCAAGAAAAGGTGAAGTCGGAAAAGTGAAAAAAAGAGGCCTGAGAACTAGGCCTGAGAACTAGGCCTGGGAGATCGGGAGGGGAGAAAATGAGATGACAGGTGAGCCTGTCCCCTCCCGGGTTAATAGACTTCTTTCGAAACATGCGCTCTTTCGGTAATTTCTGTGTCGCTTCGGTGCTCGGATCCTCATGTACCACATGTACCACATGTACACTGCGGTCCTGCGCTCCGTATGCTCCTATAAATTCCTCGAAATATCTTTGTTTGGAAAGAAGTCTA
>JAIRZD010000038.1 GCA_031267415.1 Holosporaceae bacterium | reverse complement strand
CTTGGCCTCTCCGATGGCGCGATCGAGTTTTCGTATTAGACTTCTTTCGAAACAAAGATATTTCGAGGAATTTATAGGAGCATACGGAGCGCAGGACCGCAGTGTACATGTGGTACATGATGATCCGAGCACCGAAGCGACGCAGAAATTACCGGAAGAGCGCATGTTTCGAAAGAAGTCTAGTAATTTCCCGGGGAAACACTCGGGTTTATCGCTGAAGCGACAATCCGGGATACTGAAGCGGCAATCCGGGATTTAGTCGCCGCGCGCCACCGATTTCTCCCCACATTCCAGGACCAATCTCATCATAGGCTTGAGATATGGCTGGAGATCTATTGGATGAAAGGTCCAAATGATATACAATTCCGTCATTTGATAGCGAGGTGGCCGTGAGCAATGAAGAAGTTTCCCTGCTGGAGGAAATAAACGAAGAATTACAGCACGATAGGCAGATGATGTTTTTTAAAAAACATAAAGAGCCCATCCTTTACGGGATTGCGGTCATCGCCGTTGGCATATTAACCTATTCTTCCTGGTATATACGCAAACAAAGGCATTTGGAAGACATGACAAATGCTCTCATGAGCATCGGAGTCGGCACCAATAACAGCTTGATGTTGGAAAAGCTGGCCGATGATGCGCCCATGGAATTGAAGCCGATCCTCATGATCATGAAATCCGGCGGCGAAATGATGGCCTCAAATTTTTCCAGCGAAAATCTTGCTCCTCTGCTGGAATTGGCCAACCGCAGCGGCGTGGACATAATATGGCAGGATCTAGCTCTGCTGGTATATGCCTCCTATCCGGTAAAAGCTCCGGATGAGTTGATTCGCCTGCTATCCCCCCTCACCGGCGACGACCGTCCATTCCGGTTTACGGCAATGGAATTGATCGGGGTAATCAAGGAGCAAAATGGCGAGCACGACGCAGCCCTGGAGATCTTTAGCAAAATTATTGAGCGTAAAGATGTGCCAGAAACCCTAAAACGCAGGATAAGCATGATGTCCAGTTACATAAAAAACAGCCGGGAGAAACACTAATGGGTAATCGATCAATAATTTTTCGGTCTCTTTTGGCTTGTCTGCTGGTGGTCGCCTGCTCCAATAAGGAAAAATTAGATGGCTCGCGGGAGGAAATTATTTTGCCGGACGACGATGCGGAGTTTGAAAGCAATCCCACATCTGATCTGCTGATGGAAAATGCCGAATTTGCTAACAGGGAAGTTCCTCAGCCATTTATGAACGCTACCCACTGCTATTCTCCACTGAAATTTTCAACGAATCCGATCGAACGGTGGACGTCTACGCTGGATTTTTGCGGCAACGATTCCATCCGCATGACGGCATCGCCACTGTTGGCGGAAGGAAAGGTGTTTTGCCTAGATGGCGCCGGTATAGTCTATGCCATCGACTCTGGCAGCGGAAAAAGAATCTGGAGAACCAGCACCCTCGTCAAAGGAAAAGACGGCCAGATCGGTGGTGCCGTGGCCTACTACGGTGGTAAACTCATTGTTACATCGAGTTTTGCCGAATGTTTTCTGCTGGACGCCGGGAGCGGGAAAATTTTATGGCGGATAAAATTGCCAGCCCCTTGTAAGGGAGACGGCATAACCGTATCCGAAGGAAAAGCCTTCATCATGTGCAGCAATAACAGTCTCCAGGTCATCCAAATAGACAATGGCAAAACGATTTGGTCACATTCCGGAACCATGCAGAACTCTTCATTTTTGGGATCGGCCAGCGTGGCCATCGATGATGGTATGGTTTTTCTTGCCTACTCGTCCGGAGAAATTTTTGCGCTGTCCGCCGATACCGGGAGCGTAATTTGGGATTCGGCATTCTCCAAATTCTCGCTGACCAATTCTGCCCACTCTTTCACCCATCCACGGGCATGCCCGGTGGTCGCCGGCGATCTGGTATATTTTTGCGCCTCCAACGAGCAAACGGTGGCCTTCGACAAAAAAAATGGGAATCGGCGCTGGGCCTGTAATATCGGTGGTCTACAGACCCCATCAGTCAGCGGCAGCAGCATCTTTGTGCTCTGTCCGAAATCCACTCTTGCCTGTCTGAACAGATATACTGGCAAGCTGCGCTGGCGCTGTCAGCTGGAGTCGGACGTGGATATGTTCAGCGATTGGTACGGTCAACTGCTCGTTGGTGGGCACATTTTGATGATTTCTCCCCGGGGAAAATTTTTGTTTGTATCGCCGGATGGCAAGATAAAACGAACGATAAATGTCACGGATAAAAAAGACAGCCTGTCCGTTAACCCGATTATCGTTGATGGCGTACTCTATTTGTTGTTAAACAACGGCACGCTAGGCGCATTCCACTGACGATTGAGTAGACTTATTAATAAGGAAAATTATCGTGAATTCGAAAAAAAGCATTGTCATTGTGAGCTTTGGTACTCTGTTGGAATGGGCGGAGTTTACATTTTTCGCCTACATGGCGGATCATCTATCGCGCCTATTTTTCCCCGTTGATGATTCAACTTTTGCTCGACTAAAAATTTATGGAGTCTTCGCTGCTAGCTACGTCATGAGTCCCATTGGAGCCATCATTTTCGGCCACCTGGGAGATAAATATGGCCGCAGGATACCAATGATTGCGTCGCTTTTCCTCATGGCTCTAGCAACCTGCGGCATAGGATTATTGCCGACCTATGATTCCATTGGTGGCCTCTCTCCTTTTCTTTTGGTCATTTTTAGAATGTTGCAGGGAGTCTCCGTTGGCGGCGAATTTAATGGTGCGAAGGTGGTGCTCACAGAATACGACAAACAGCGCCCTTTTCTGGCCGGTTCCTGGAGTGCGCTTGCCGCTTCCGCCGGTATGGCTCTTGGAAGCATAGCCGCCACCGTCGTTTCATTCTTTCACAACGATTTTCTCTGGAGAGTGCCTTTTTTGCTGAGTGCCGTTACTGCTCTGGCGGCCATCTACCTGCGCCGCGACATAAAAGAAACCGAAGACTTCTGCAAGGCAAAAGATAACAACGAGCTATTTGATATTCCGCTGATGGCCGCGTGGCGGCATAACAAGACCGGGTTGGCCTGTACAGCAGCGTTTTCCATGTTTATTTCGGTTTTTGTCTATACCGGAAATGTGTACTACAAGACTATTGCGATAAACATTGGCGGATTGCCGGCGGAACAAGCAGCATCAGCACTCACCGTCGGTATTGGAACAAACACCATACTAATTCCATTCTTCGCCTGCTGGGCTGATAAATTTAACGGTTACAAACTATGTTTCGCCGGATTATTTTTGGCATTGATCCTGAGTCCATTCATAATGTCGCTGGCTGCCAGCGGTAATTTTTCCTATGCAATATTTGGACAGATAGTATATGGCATTGTGGACGCTATGGTATCAGCTACTGCATTTGCGATAATGCTGAGACAATTCAAACCCGGCGCCAAATACAGCGGCAGCGGTTTCGCCTGGTCTGTGGGTGCGGCTATATTCGGCGGAACAGCTCTGATGATAAACGAATTTCTGGTTGGGCACCTGGGTTTGCTGGCAGGTCCAGGATTGTATATGTCTCTCAGCGCTCTCATCTGCCTCATCACCGTCGGATATGTCTGCAGAAAATCTGTTAAAATTTGCGATCACCGAACAGCGAATGCGTAAAACGATTCCTTGTTTCCAGCGTTTCCGCAATGGCATCAGCTATTGGTTGGAGAATTTCTCGATTCTCCGTGTCATTTTTCATTATCAGGGGATCATATTCAAAATGAACACCACTTAATATGGCGTA
>JAIRZD010000047.1 GCA_031267415.1 Holosporaceae bacterium | reverse complement strand
AGGAATTTATAGGAGCATACGAAGCGCAGGACCGCAGTGTACATGTGGTACATGAGGATCCGAGCACCGAAGCGACGCAGAAATTACCGAAAGAGCGCATGTTTCGAAAGAAGTCTATTGTTTTTTTGGCTCCGTTGTTGCTTACCGCCTGTGATCCGGTTAGCTGGATTGTCGGCGGCACAGCCATCGTGGGCACAACGGCTGTGCGTAATCGCGCCGGCGTAAGAGGGTCCATTTCCGACAGCGAGCTGTATCTAAAAATCCAGCGGAAATTATTTGATGCCCATAGAGACTATTCTAACAACGTCGAGCTGGGCGTTAAACATGGCATGGTTGTCGTAATAGGACATTTGGCCAACGACAAACAGTGCACCGAAGTTATGGATATTGTTCGCAGTGTTGACGGCTATAATGAGGTGTTCGATGAAACCAGCGTTCAGAATTATCCTGGACCAAAGGATTTTGCCATTGATACCAGCATAACATCCAGAATTAAGTCTGCGCTTGCCTTCGACAGCAACGTATTGTCCTTAAATTACGACGTAACCACCGTTAATGGTGTGGTATATCTGTGTGGTACTGCCAGTTCGACATTCGAACGGGATGTGGTTATAAATCACGCCAGATCCACGTCCGGCGTAAAGAATGTGGTAGTCTACATTAGAATAGAGCATGGCGAACATGGCCCGAAATCCGCAACCGAAACAAAAAAGGAGCAGAAAATTTCCGTTATATCATCATCTTCGGCTCCAGCGACCAGCAGGCAATAGGATAAAAACGTGCAGGCTAGCATAAAAACCATTTCCTTTCTAGGCATAACCACCATCGGGATAGATGTTCAGATTCAGGTATTTAACGGACTTCCGGCGTTTACTGTGGTGGGGCTTCCGGACAAAACGGTGGCGGAGTCCCGGGAACGAATTCGCGCCTGCCTTTATTCCCTAGGAATTTCGCTGCCGTCCCAACGAATTACCGTCAATTTAGCTCCGGCCGATGTGCAAAAAGAGGGCAGCCACTACGATTTGCCCATAGCCCTGGCACTGCTGGCGGCCATGGGTGTAATATCACCGGAAGATATTTCGAATGTTGTAGCAGCCGGAGAATTATCCCTTAACGGCAACGTAAGTCGTGTTCCAGGCATTTTACCGGCAGCCATATGGGCGAAAGCACGGGAAAAAATCTTCATATGTCCGGAGGAATGTGCCCAGGAGGCGGCCTGGTCCGGCGATGGGGGCATACTGGCTCCGAAAACACTATTGTCCCTGATAAATCACTTCAAAGGAGAACAAATCCTTCCGAAGGTATCTCTAAAAGACATCCCAACCATTTCCGATAAGTCCTGCGGATGTTTGAGCGAAATAAAGGGGCAGACCATGGCAAAGCGTGCCCTGGAATTGGCCGCCGCCGGTGGGCATAATATGCTAATGCTGGGTCCGCCTGGAGTCGGCAAATCTCTGCTCACCTCCAGATTACCAGGGATTTTGCCGAAATTTTCGTCCGAAGAAGCGTTGGAAGTGACCATGATTCACAGTCTAGCCGGCCAATTATCCGAAAGCGGACTGATAACAGAACGCCCCTACCGGTCACCGCATCATTCGGCCTCGCTGGCATCTTTGGTAGGTGGAGGCATACATGCAAAGCCCGGAGAAATCTCTCTGGCCCATCGAGGCGTGCTATTTTTGGATGAATTACCGGAATTTGCCAGGGCGGCGCTGGAAGCCCTGAGACAGCCCCTGGAAACTGGAAAAATTACCGTTTCCAGGGTAAACAATCACGTGACATATCCCGCCCGCATACAGCTAATGGCGGCCATGAATCCGTGTCGCTGCGGATATCTCGGCGTAGGCGGAAAGGAATGCAATCTTGCTCCCAGATGCGGCAGTGACTATATGCGAAAAATTTCCGGTCCACTGCTGGATCGCATAGACATCTTTGTGGATGTGCCCGACGTGAAAGTCGCGGATTTTTTGCGATCTCGGGAGGACATAGAGCCATCTGCGGTGGTCAAAAATCGCGTTACAGCGGCCCGCGGAATTCAGGCAGCCAGATACAAGGGATCGCCCGTAAAAACAAACGCTGAAGCGGATGGACAGGAGCTGGAGGGGCAGCTGCAGGTAGGAGCAAAGGAAATCTTGTATCAATGTGTGGACAAGGCAAAAATCTCAGCCCGCGGCTACTATCGGATACTAAAACTCTCCCGAACACTGGCAGATATGGAAGGCATGGATGCCATTGATGCGCGTCATATCTACGAGGCAGTGGGATACAGGCGTATAGAATTGTAGGCTGGGCAACGGCAGCTTCAACGACGACGCACTTCGCGCTTGAATTGGCAAGGCAGCAATGGCCATGTGAAGAATGTGTTTTTGGCCGAATCCTGGTGGTGCGCACGTCATATTGCTTTTTTGTGCATTTTCATATATACTAAAATTGTTATCATAGGTAATAATAAACAAGCGGAGAGAGGCCATGACTACTAGAAAAAAAAGATTTGCAATTGCAGCGATGTTCGCTATTACCGGTACAATATGGAACACAGTGCCATCCTATGGCTATGTGGACACGGAAGGGGTTTTGAGGAATGGCAATAAAAGAGAGAACGATAGGGTTCTGAAGGCGTATAAAAATTACGTTAAACATGAGAACGACAGGTTGATAGACCAACCTGGGAATGATGAGGTATGGGAAATGAGCGATCAGGCGGTAGTCGGGGCTTTTATCCAGTATCTTTGTTCCTGGTTGGAGGGAGAAGATGGGTGGCGCGGGCGTGTAGGGGTGAATAGCGCGGAAGAAGCCAGGAAAATGTTGAAAAGTATTTACGAGGATGGCTCTGGGTTTGGGATAAAGTTGGTGGATACGTGCGATGGGGGATGGGAAAATATAAATAAGAGAACTTTCGAGGCATTGGCTAGCCGTATGACTGAGAAAGAGATGACAGAACTTCTGAATAGACTTTGGCTTGGAAGCGACGCAAGGGACATGAATGTTCAAAAAGCAAGTTCGGGGAAGAAGGTTGGGGACGAGAAGTCAGAGCGGAGAGAGAAGGAAACGAGGAAAGCGCTGGCGTTAAATCTGTTAAGCAAAATGAAAAAGGCTGAGCAGGGAGAGTGGATGTGTCAAGCAATAAATAGCAGTATGGGAGGCGTAACAGGCAATAGTCGGGGTTTGACAAATATAGGTAACACTTGCTATATGAATGCTTCTCTGCAGGCACTCTACGGGGCAAAGGCTTTGCGTGAAAAGATTCTTGAATATAAGGACAAGGGGGGCTTTTTGGGAGCGCTGGCAGATTTGTTCGAGGATATGGGGAGAGAAAAAGACGAGGCCATATCGGAAAAAGATATGAATCTGTACAGGAATAGGATGTGGGAAACTGAAAATGATAAAAGAAGCGTAATATACGAACTGCTGGAAAAGGGAAAAAATAAGCAGCAAGATGGAGAAGAGTTTGTGGGTGCAGTGCTAGCCGCGCTGAAGGATAAAGAGAAAACGTTGGAGGGGAGAACGGAAGTGAAAATTAAAAAGGAAGGCAACTGCAATTTATGCAAAAAAGGTAGGGAAATCGGGGAAAGAGTGGGCGAGCACATATTGCGGGTTGAGATAGGGGAAAACTCTGGAAGAAAGTTGATAGATATGATAGAAGAAAGTACGAAAGAAAAAATGGTAGATGGTGCGGAATGCGGTAAATGCCAAGGGAAAATTTATGAAAGGAAGGAGAAATACGAATATCTTCCTGGGATATTAGTTATTCAGTTGAAGAGATTTAAAGATATCAGGAGAGGAGGGATAAGGATGTGGGAAAAGATAAGCGATAAAGTGAATTATGCGGAGCAAATAGAGATACCGGAGAACTTGTTGGATGACAAGATAAAAAGGGAGAGGTACAATTATAAATTGATAGGGGTGATAAAGCATGACGGAAGGTTGGGTGGTGGACATTACACGGCTGATGTGTTGAAAGAAGAGGACGGAAAATGGTATACGCACAACGACGGTGAAACGTATTTGAGCGGGAGAACAGGGAGTTTTTCGGTTGACAGCGACGCCTATGTTTTAGTGTATGAGAGAAAAAAAGATTAGACTTCTTTCGAAATGGCGATATTCCGGGGGATTTTGGTGAGCATACAGAGCTGAATGGGAAAATGTACGTGTAGTACATGAAAGAGGAGCGCTGAAAAAATCACCAAAAAAGAGCGAATATTTTAAAAGGAGTCTATTGCTTTAAAATGCAGATTCGCGTACCGGTGAGAAGGTTTTTCTGTGATGGCGAGTTATGCCGTATTTCTGCAAGGCCTGCATATGGGCGCTGGATCCATAACCGACGTTGGTATCCCAGGAATATTGGGGGAATTCTTTCGACAAATTACGCATGTGGTCGTCGCGATATTCTTTGGCAATTATGGAGGCCAGGGAAATGGCCAACACTTTCTCGTCGCCCTTCGGAATGGTTTTAATGCGCACACCTTCTACCGGGGGGGGCATATTCCCGTCCACCAGCAGCAGACTCTTCTTGAGTTGCAGTCCTTCGTAGGCTCGCTTCATAGATAACAGCGCGGCATTTAATATATTAATGTCATCTATTTCCTCAACGGAGGAAGAACCTATGGAATATCTTATCAGATTCAGCGGTTGACCATCCAGCCATTGGATAACGTTACTGCGTTGGCGAGAAGTCATTTTTTTGGAATCTCTTACCGGCAATGCGGCGGCGTTTTTTTCCAACTCTTCTGCTAAATTTTTTGATATCCACACGGCTGCCGAAACCACCGGTCCTGCCAATGGGCCTCTTCCAACCTCATCGATGCCGATGCTATCTTCCAGGCAAATGGAATTTTCCGTATACCACCAGGTATAATTCATAATTTTTCCTCCGTTTGGGATGATGGATCGTTTTCTGAAGCCTGTCGCGGAACGATGGGATCTTGATCCTGGGGTTTGCTCAGTTGCAGATGCCTGGTGGCTGAGTTTTTAACCCGGCACAGGGAAAGTATTTGCTGGCAAAAGTGTTTGGACACGGAGCAGGCTCGCTGTAGTTTTTTGATGTCACGATCCAAAGCCAATCGGAAAAAATCCCAGGAAGACGGCATCGAAGCATTTTCCGTTAGGGCCCGGCATCTTTCCGCTAAAATCAGCCAAAATGGACTGAAAAACAGACTAAGCGTGGTCAAGCTAATTAGAAATTTTACCCCATATTGGTTAACGATGGCTCCCTTTCCTGCCGCTGCCACCAACATGAAGGAAAACTCTCCCACGTTGGCCAATAGCACGCCCATCACAAAAGATTCCTTCGGAGAAAATCGTACCCATCTAAATACAAAGATATTTATGATGGTTTTTCCCACGGTCACAAACAATAGGGCCAGAGAAACCGTTACGGCATTTTCCATCATGAATTTCAGATCCACCAATAGTCCGATACTGAGGAAGAAGGTCATCAAGAGAATTTCCTGTACCGGCGCTATTACATTTTGTACTTCGCGTTTTATATTGGAATTTCCAAGGATTAATCCTGCTATGAATCCGCCAAATGGCGCCGACAATCCGGCGGTTTCCGATAGAATAGCGCTTCCCAAGCATATTCCGAAGATGGACATGGTGAGCATCTCTTCGTGCTTTTTTATGAAGCTGGTCAGTTTGTGAATGTGGCGGCGAAGCGCGAAGAATGCCACTCCAATGCTCAAAGGGACCAAAGTACAGTAGAGAATTCTGGAGGCTCCATAGCTGGCTGAGGATTCCTGGCCACCACCGATAAAATTTATGGCTATAATCATGATAATGGCCGCAATATCCTGGGCGACCAGTACGCCATAGGTGTTTTTTTCGATATTATCGGCGTGTTCTTTTAGATATTTCAAAATATTAACAGTAACGGCGGTGGATGATAGGGCCAGACAGAAAGTCATTAGTATTATTTCCGTTCTGGAGATGCCAAATACCTCTCCAACCAGCAACATAGCCACATACACCAATATCGTAGATAAAACAACGGCCATGACGGACGTCTTCCATATGTGCTTTACTTTTTCGAAGGAAAGACCGAGGCCAATGGTAAACAGGAGCAGCAATATCCCCATTTCCGAGAATACGCCAACCACTTCTCTATCAACTATAAATTGCATGCAAGAGGGCCCAAGCACAACGCCTGCTATTATATACCCCAAAATGGGACTGTGTCCGAAACAGGATAAAATGAGACCTGATCCCATCGCACAGAGCACCACCGAGGCCATTTGCGTTATAGTCCAACTCATGACACAAATCCTGGAACGAATTGTATTCTACAACATAAATATTTTTCATTTTTAAAAAAATGTCCCCAAAGTATTTTTGAGCATTATTTCTCAGGAGTTGTTGTAATTGGGCGACAGAAAAATATGTGTGTTACTAGACTTCTTTCGAAACAAAGATATTTCGAGGAATTTATAGGAGCATACGGAGCGCAGGACCGCAGTGTACATGTGGTACATGAGGATCCGAGCACCGAAGCGACGCAGAAATTACCG
>JAIRZD010000044.1 GCA_031267415.1 Holosporaceae bacterium | reverse complement strand
ATCAGCTGGATGTATTCATCCGAAACTCCTGCAAAATCAGCATTTTTCAGCAGATATTGCCGGATCAGGCCGTTGGTGTGCTCGTTGAGTCCTCTGTCGCAGCGCTGCCGCGTATACGGCCTTGCGAAGTGGATTTATTCATTTTCTTTCCCCATTGTTAAAGTATGGATATATATCTATACTATCCACGAAACACTATTTTTCTGGCCGCAATGACAATTCCCAGGCGCAACATGCCTAACAATAATCATCATATATAAAAAAAGTTAACAAACGATGAAAAATCCTGCAAAAATATTTCCCCGCGATAAATTTTCATCTCAATTTTTACCATTGTCGCAAAAAATCAAAAACACCATATGAATATTTTTTTATTATATATATTGCAAAAAAATATATTGTGTGTTATGTTACATATAGTTTCAAAGTGGATATTAAAAAGGAGAAAATTACATGAAAAGAGGTATTTTTGCGCTTTCGTTTATGATGATTAGTTGCTTTTTCCCGACTCAGGGAATGGACCAAAAAAAGGTCCAGGGAAAGGCCCCAACAATGCCCGCTGCAATGGTCATAACAATGCCCGAGGGCATGAGCTCGGCCTTAAATTTGGATTCTGACACGCAAGTTTCATTTTTTTTGGGAGCATGGAATCGTTCGATTTCCTACGAGGAGAATCGGAAAATGATTGTGGAAAATTTTTTGCAGGAATGCACTGCTCAGGGGACGGGAGATTGTCCCTGGGGCGAGGCATTGACTAACGACGAGAAACAGGCAATAAAAGTGTCTTTTAATAAGATAACTGAGACGAAGATAGGGCTTTTGCTGGTGTGGACAATATTGGCTAAATATCGAGCGGTGAAAAATATGCCGAAGGTTCAGCTCTGTAGGAGCAAGGCAGGACGATGGGGCTTCGCGAGCAATGGATATAAAATGGTTCTTTTGAGTGGAGAACCTAGCGATTCCGTTTTCGTTAATTTAGCGACAGGGAACTATGAAAAGAAGAAGGGAACGGTAGACGCAGCACTATATAATGAAATTTGTCATTGGTTCGCTTGTATAACCGGATATACTGAATGGTATAACAGTCGAAATAGTTATAATTTTGCTGACAGTTTTGCTAAACACGGAGTGAAGAGAGTGATAAGGTTGGGTGCCAATGGCACGACTAGCTTTGCCGATGTGCAGCTTAACAAAGGAATTATACAGGATTATTGCTCGACGGATGCGGACACACTAGCGATCCACGGATTTCGAATGGGTAATGACGGACAGAGACATTATACTCCATTTTGTGAAAACAGTTACCTTTGGGAGACAAAAAAGGAATCACGCATTTCTTATGGTTATTCCGTAGATGGAGAGGGATTCTGTCAAACGATGAACTTTGCTGAACGTAAAGAGGAATATGAAAATAACGAGAATTTGGTTTATAGTTTTTTTCAAGGAATATGCCAAGCGTGATTATGTCGTTCACAGTCTTTGTGAATGATTGGACTTGCGGAGTTGTCGAGCTTATGGCGCGGCAACTCTGTTTTTCGAGTTTTTTGCTATAAAAAAAGTTAACAAACGATGAAAAATCTTGCAAAAATATTTCCCCGCGATAAATTTTCATCTCAATTTTTGGCCATTGTCGCAAAAAATCAAAAACGCCATATGGATATTTTTTTATTATATATATTGCAAAAAATATATGGTGTGTTATGTTACATATAGTTTCAATGTGGATATTAAAAAAGGAGAAAATTACATGAAAAGAGGTATTTTTGCGCTTTCGTTTATGGTGATTAGTTGCTTTTTCCCGACTCAGGGAATGGACAGAACAATAGCCCCCGCAACTGCTGCTGTTTTTAATTTAGATAGTACTAAGCAAATTTCAGCTTTTGGTGCCACCTGGGATACTTCGCTTTCCCGGGACGAGAATAGGAAAAAACTTGTGGATAATCTTTTCAAGGTATGCACTGTTGCTGGTAGAGAGAACTGTCCCTTGGGCGTAACATTGACTGATAAGCAACTAAGCGAATTGAAAGAGGACGTTGATGAAATAGTTAAGGCAGAGGTAGGGTGTCTGCTGCTGCGAGTGATATTGGCTAAATACAACGCGGTTGTAGGTTTGCCAAAACTTCAACTCTATATGAGCTCGGACGGAAAGAGTGCTTTCGCGTTCAATGGGAAGCAAATGGTTTATTTGCGTGGGAACGCTGGAGCTTACGCTTATGTAGATTTGAAAAATGAAAAATACGGGATAAGGGTAGGGGCAAGGGCAGAGGCGGTATATCATGAAATTTGTCATTGGTTCGATTGTGTAAACCACGGTACAGGATACATGGAGGGCATGAAGAAATACGATCTTGTTGAGAGATACGAAGGTGCTAGCCCAGAACAAATTATGGTGAAATTTCGTTGGGCAGGCTACGGTAGAACAAGCCAGGCTAGCTTTGAAAACCAGAATATTGAAGAGGATACGATGCGTCAATATTGCTCGACGGATGCAGAAACATTAGCAATCCATGGATTGCAGGCAAATCAGAGCAAGCTGGATTATTTTACTCCATTTAACGAAAATGCTTACCTTTACGAAACGCGGGGAATATTACGCATTTCTTATAATTATTCCATAGATAATAAATGGTGTCGCACGATGTACTTTGCTCGGCATGAAAATTGGTATGCTTTGGGTAGGGCCCTGGTTCATCGTCTTTGTGAATGATTGGACTTGCGGAGTTGTCGAGTTCATGGCGCGGCAACTCTGTTTTTCGAGTTTTCTGCACATTGCTCAACTACATTGGGGTAGGGGCGAGGAGCGGAGAGGGGAAGGGAGGGGAGGGGAGGAGGGAGGAAAAAATTGGAGTGATGGAAAGGGAAGGGGAAACACACGTCGGAATGCTACTCCGCTGGGCCACAAGTTCCTCGTAGTGGAATTTGTGCGGATTCCGCAGAGCTGCCCTGATTTTAGACTCCCCATCTTTTTTCAGCTTAACCCAATCGCATATGGTGTGCTCCCATACTCCATATCTCTCCGACGCTTTCTCTATCTTTGCTCAGTTTCTTCCCCATCGCAAATGCCTCCTAGTTATAATTACTAGACTTTTTTCGAAAAAAGTCTCCCAATCTCTCCAAAACTCTCTAGGCCAGCGAGATTGGGCCGACTCTAGTTGCGTTGTATAAACATTTTAGAGCGCTTTTTAATTTCTTCGTTCCTCTAGACTTGAATATCAAGTGGCAATAATGTATACCCTAGGCATTAACGCTGGTGCGGGTATAGCTTAGTGGTAAAGCCTTGGCCTTCCAAGCCAATGATGTGGGTTCGATTCCCATTACCCGCTCCACTATGCTTTTAGAAACATCATTTTTGTGGTAGCGTTAGCCGGATAGATTAATTGTCTGGATTGTTACATATGCATTGCAAGGTAGTATCTTTAACGAAAAAGGTGTGGGCAATTCACAGCGGGCATTTGCCCCTGAATAGCGTCGATGAGATAGTCCCTGCCATACTAAAAAACAGGGGTATTGAAAAGCAAGACGATTTCAAAAAAGCATCTCTGACTCCTAGTATGTTGGATCCATCTGATTTCCTAGACATGGAAAAAGCGATCTGTCGCATTATAAAAGCACTAAAAAACGGCGAAAAAATAAGCATTTTCGGCGACTATGACGTTGATGGAGTATGTTCCACATCAATATTTGTCAATTTTTTAGATCATCTGGGTGCAAATTATTCTTATTTTGTGCCATCCAGACTCAAGGAAGGCTATGGCCTAAATCTGGAGGCCATAAAAAAATGTAGGGACTCTTCTCTCCTAATAACCGTAGATTGCGGTTGCACGGCCATTGAGGAATTATCATACGCCAAGGAATGCGGTATTGACGTAATTGTATTGGATCATCATAAAATGTCCACTATACCGCCGGCAGTTGCCGTCATAAATCCTCATCGACCTGACGAAAAAGATAAATACAAAACCCTCTGCGCCACCGGATTGGCCTTCATATGCATGGTAGGGGTCAATCGCCAGTTGGAGTCTTCTGGCTTCTATGGAGAACGGAAAATAGCGAAACCAAATGCCGACGATTACTTGGATTTGGTAGCTTTGGCCACCGTATGCGACGTCGTGGAGCTGGTGGGATTAAATCGCCTGCTGGTAGCCAATGGCATCAAAAGCATAAAAAAGCGGAAAAATCTCGGGATAGATGCCCTCATGTCCCTCAATAAAGGTCATGGCATAAATTCGGATACCATCGCTTTCTTCCTGGGCCCACGCTTGAACGCACCTGGCAGGATTGCCTCTGCCGATATAAGCGTAAAATTATTAACGACCAAAAATCCCATAGAGGCGAAAAAGCTGGCATTGCGACTGGATGAGCTAAATAAAGAGCGTCAATTGCTGGAGGCAAGAATAACAGCGGAAGCCGAAGAATCCATTGACGATAATCTGAAATTCATTTGCGTTTACAGCCAGGAATGGCATGCCGGAGTAATCGGCATCGTCGCCGGCAGATTAAAAGAAAAGTACAATAAACCAAGCTTTGTGATCGCCCTGGATCCCAATGGCAACGGTCGGGCCTCCTGCAGATCCATCGGCAACTTCGATCTATCTCCACTCATAGGCTCTGCCATGGCCAGGGGAATCGTTTTTTCCGGCGGCGGTCACTCCCTGGCAGCCGGATTTTCTGTCAATGCGGGACACCTGGACGACCTAATAGACTTTTTGAAGTCTGAAGTTCAATATGATGCTACCACCCGGGAATTGTACGCCGATTGCTTTATGAGCCTGGGAGCCATTTCCTCCTCCATGGTTAAGTCCATAGCGGCGCTGGGGCCCTTCGGCATGGGACACCGGCATCCAAAATTTGTAATTCAGAATCTGACCATTTCCCAAACTCGAGTTGTGGGCCAGAACCACATCCAAACCGTGCTGCAGGACGAAAAAAATAACGTTTTGCGGGGCATAGCATTTAAAGCCCTGGGCACAGAATTGGGTGATGTGCTAATGAATCACTCTGCCCCGGTCAATGTGCTGGGCGGATTGTCCATCTCTGAGTGGCGCGGAGAAGAATATGTCAATCTGTACCTGGAGGATGTGGCCGAATGTGCTTAGTAGGCGATGGGATAGATTATGTCTGGGGAATACATAAACGCTGAAAACAAAAAGCTGTTGACCAGAGGCTTTTGCTTTTTCCTTTTTACAGCCATATGCGGTTACCTATCGATCATAACCTCCTTTTCCCCCTACAACGATGATTTTCCCAGATATCTTACCAATTATCCGGTTGGCGTCTGCTTCTATGGCAGAATTGGGACCAGAATATTGGAATTGCTGTCGTTTCTTTCGCTGTATAGCTACGACGCAGCGCCATTTTCCACCGTTCTATCCTGTGGATTTTTAGCGGCTGCGGCCATTATTTTCAAACAAATATTGGATATACTCTATCACAAAGAGTATGCATCTGACAAATTCGCTTTTGCCTGCCTGGTCCCAATCGTGGTAAATCCGTATTTGGCCGAGGTATTCATATTCAGATTTGACAATCCATTTATGACGCTGGCCGTGCTTTGTGCCGTCGGCGCCGCGTATTTTTCCATTATTATTAATCATCGCAATGACAATGACGTGGGAGAAGCAGCGCAGTGGCCGCTGTGCGACATGAGCATGGCCAAACAGGTTTCCATTCAATTTTGCTTGTTGCTGTGCTCCTTAACGCTGTATCAGGCCGCTTTGTCAGCCTACATCCTGATATTTCTCTACGTGCTGCTGGTAAATTTATCCCGAGACAAGCCATTGAGAAAAATCGTCGCTGAAATGCGTCAGTGGGTTTGCCTATTGCTGCTCGCCGTAATTTCTTTTATCCCCTTGCTCCTGCACAAGAATCCAATGTCGGTGGCGAGACCTTTTGGCGAGCTAGTACCTGCAAGCATTGACAGTTTTATTAACAATTGCCATGGGAATATTTGTAATTATTTCTCGGGGTTATATGCAGATTGGTTACACAATCCTGCCGGAATAATATTTTTTTTGCTCTCCCTAGGTTTCGCCATAACATTCGCCATCGATGCCTGGAGAAATATAAAAAATAAACCAATAGCCATCACCAGGATTGCGCTTATTGGCATTTGTGTATTTGCATTTTTTATTGGCCCACTGGGCGCGAATATACCGCTGGAACTGTGCTCCCATAAAGTGGGCGGCTGCATAAAGCCAAGAGTGCTTTACTGCATGGGGATTCTAATGGCATTTGTACTGTATAAAAATTATCTTTTTATCTGTGAAGCGCTGGCAAGATCAGCGGCCGCCGGCCGTGGGGTAACAAAATACCTGGGCTCATGCTGTCGTTGTTATAGGATATTCCTATTTTTCTTTGGTTTGTGGAACATAGGTTACATGAATTGTTTCGGCAATATGATGTACATGCAGCGACTTTTGCAGAATAATGTGTTCTACGATCTGGCCAACGATATCCACGCTCTAAAACAGAACGATCCCAAACTGTCCTTGCTCTATATGACCGGTAACATATCCACGCCGGTGTTGCAAAATTTTTACAGTCTTTACCCGATCAACAACAAAATTTTACCAGAAACATGGAGCGTGGCTATATATTGCATGTTTGGCTTCTATTACAAGGGAATAAAAAACGATTCCCTCAAATGCATAATCGTGGAAGATAGCGACTGGCGCAAAAACAGCCTGCTGCTGAAATCCAAGCCCTGGTACGACATTTATTCTGTCAATGATAATGTGTTATTTGTGGAATTAAATGGTATTACCACCATCGGTAAAAACGCAAATCAACTCGACCCAAATAGTTACATCGTATTTCCTCTCACAACCCAGCCATGAATCGCCATACATTAGACTTCCCCCGAAACGGAGATATTCCGAGAAATTTTTAGGAGCATAGGAAGCTCAGAACTGCAGTGTACGTGTGGTACATGATGATCTGAGCTCGGAGCCGACCTAAAAGTTACTGAAAGCCCCTAGGGTTCGAAAGAAGTCTATCTCTGCTCTACATACTGCGCTGTTCATTCCCACCTTTTGCATACCGTCTATAATCATTGCCCCCCATAAGCCAATTGTTACTCCCTTCTACCCCTCCGCTGAGCCCTTCAGCGTACCCTCCGTTATTTACTCCTGTCGGTGCCCCAATACCATGGTTCATGTAATAGTTATCATATTGAGCGGGTGTTGCCACTTCCCGTCCAGCCGAGCTTCTACTGCCAGCGTTAGCAAAATTCCATCCATTATTTCTAGAAATACCACCTCCATATCCTCCATTTCCCCACTGCTGTCCACCTGTCGCGTTTCCCTCGCTATTCCATCCATTCGTTTGTCCCATCCCCCGCTGCCCGAACACACTGGCGTCGGCGTTTCCATTACCCCTGGCGTTATTCCTGCCGTTTCCGCCCCTCCACTGGCCCTTCCCATTGCCATTGCCATTATCAATGGTGCCTGCGTTCCGGAGCCCACCTCCATTGCCCCAGTTCCCAGATGCCACATTCCCTCCACCATTCTTTCCTGACCCTCCATTGCTTCCAGTCTGATATCCATACGGTATCTGACCATTCCTTCTCTGGCCTCCATCCGCCCCACTCGCACCACTTACTCCTGTTGGTACAGTTGTTCCGGCTGTTCCGGCTGTTCCGGTTACTCCCGAGGTCCCGTACATCCCTGCAGCGCATCCAGCATCCAGCAGTTGCCAAAGGGACACCGCGATTAATCCTGCGTATGGTATTTTTTTCATGAGCACATTCTCCTCTGTTGATCAGGCCACCAAAACACAATAAAACCACAGTAATGATAGCATTGTTTTTCATAAAAAGTCAAGTTTTTTTTAGGACAATGCTTGTGTTATTTAATGGTTATTAGTGGCGCATGTCAAAATCTCAGGGGGATTAGTCGTGATAAATCAGCAAAGTCGCCGAAGATTCCAGGATTATATGGCTTTTTATGCTTTTTAATTTTTACGGCCACTATCAATATCCACTTCTAAATATTTTTTGAAAATTGGAGTAATGTATTCTATTTCTCGATTGAAAAACACACCAATAAATACTAGTATTCAACCTGTTGTCGGTATAGTTCTTGTTGTAGTTATTGATGCTTTTTTATTTTTTTTTGAGCTTGGCCCTGCAGATCTGCTATTTAAAGAAATGGCTTTCGCGGTCCAAACTGTGTCTGTGTTTTTTTGAAACAACCGAGTAGGTAAAACATGTCTTCTTATGCATTATCAAAATCAAAAAGGGCTCCGAAAGATTTGGACGTTTACATAGGGAACAAAATAAAGGTTCGCCGCTCCATGCTAAGCATAAGCCAGGAGAGACTTGGAAATTTTCTAGGCTTGACATTCCAGCAGGTGCAAAAGTATGAAAAAGGAACAAACAGGGTCAGCGCCAGCACTTTATATCTCATTGCAAGCATCCTGGATGTCAACATATCCTACTTTACTGAAGGTTTTGAGGAAAACAACCATTTGCTGCACGACGATGATAATACTTCCTATCGATTTGATATCACCTACAGCAAGGAGTCCACAGATCTTCTAAAGGTCTACTATAAAGTAGAAGATCCGGCGGTGAGAAGAAAAATAATGGAATTGATCAAGACATTTTCGACTTCCATTGCTTGCTCCCAGCAATAGGCTGTAGTCCGCCAGCAGTAGACTGTAGGCTGTAGTCCGCTGTTTAATTGCCCTGCGCAATTGCGTTTGCCAAACTAAGCCCGGAGGAAGTATAATCTTGGTTGGCCATTGGCTGTGGTGCTAGGCGGAATTTAAGATGGAAGAAGACAGTTTATTCTATTGTGCGTCCCGTGATGTTACTCCGGTGATGACGCAGTATTTGTCCGTAAAAGCCCAATATCCAGGGTGCCTCCTGCTGTTCCGGATGGGAGATTTTTATGAATTATTTTTCGAAGACGCGAAGATAGCTTCGCCGCTACTGAATATTGCGCTGACCAGTCGAGAAAAGGGCAAGGATATCCCAATGTGTGGAGTTCCGGTTGCGGCTTTGGATAGTTACCTGGAGCGTTTGGTTAAATATGGATATCGAGTAGCCATCTGCGAGCAAATGGAAGATCCCGCCGAAGCAAAAAAACGTCGTGGATACAAAGCCATCGTGAGTCGGGAGGTAACGCGAGTAGTTACGGCCGGCACCATCATCGAAGACAACCTGCTAGACTCCCGCCGAAATAATTTTCTGATGTCGCTGGTTCCAGACATTTGCAAAAAAACGCTAAAGACTAAAACCGTCAGTTTCGCTGCCATAGACATATCAACCGGAGATTTTTTGGTAAATACCATCACCGGCGACGATCTTGCCATAACAGTGGAATCCTACCAGCCCCGGGAGTTGTTAATGCCTTCTGGCCAAGAGCGCTCGGAATTTTCAAAATATGTGTCCAGCATCAGCAATGCCACCATTACCTATCTACCGGACTCAAAATTCAACCCATTGCTGGAAAAAGAACGATTGGAGAAGTATTTTAAAGTAAAAACGCTGGATAGTTTCAGCATAACAGCCGCTCCGGAAATGGCAGCATGCGGATCCATAGTGGAATATCTTCTCATAACCCAGTGCGGTAATTTTTCTTCTCTGCCAATTCCCAAAAGAGCTGCCACCAGTAATTATCTGGTGCTGGACCCCGCCACCAGTCGCAGTCTCGAAATAACGGCATCCGGTCACGGCGAATATTCCCATTGTCTATTGGGCGTTATTGATCGAACCGTAACACCATTTGGAGCCCGGGCTCTCGCTTCCCGCGTATCAACTCCAATTGTGAATGAAGCTTTGCTGAAATTGCGGTTGGATTGTGTGGAATTTTTTCTAAAAAACGAAAAATTGACCAGACTCATGCGGGAAACATTAAAATATTGCCCGGATTTCGAACGAGCCATCAATCGCATCAGATTTAACAAATTTTCTCCCAGGGACATAGGTGATATCAGAGAATCTTTGGCTATTCTTCAGGCCATCGTGGAAATGGCGAAAGGCCTGGATATTCCTTCGGAGGGAGAATATAGCTTCGAAAAATTGGCCGATTTTTCCGGATTGCTTCGATTATTAAAGACGGCGCTGGTGGAAAAATTACCGGCCAGCAATCGGGATGGCGGCCTCATAGGCGAAGGATATTCCAAAAAACTGGATGAACTGCAGTACGTCAAGAATCACAGCCAGGAGCTAATAGCGGAACTACAAACCAGCTACATATCGGAGACCGGTATTAATGCGCTAAAGATACGCAGCAACGCCATCTGGGGATGGTATGTGGAAATTCCAGCTGCCCACAGGTCCAAGATGGGTGAGAAATTTATTCAACGGCAAACCTTGGTCAGCGGCGTGCGCTACACAACCGAAGAATTAATGGCTCTGCAGTCAAAACTGACCGATGCCTTTGATGCATGGAGCAATCTCGAGCGCGAACTTTATTCGGAAATTGTTGGAGAAATAATTTCCCAGCAGGAAAAAATATCCTATGCCATAAAGCTTCTCTCCTGCCTCGATGTATATACTAACTTTGCGCAGTTGGCTTTGGAACGAAAATACGTGCGCCCCGTCATATGTTCCGATCCGATTTTGGAAATCGAAGATGGGAGACATCCGGTTTTGGAGGTTTACCTGAAGGATTTTACCCATAATGACTGCCACCTGGATAAAAATAGTCGAATATGCCTTCTGACTGGGCCGAATATGGCCGGTAAAAGCACCTATCTCCGGCAAAATGCGCTGATTGTGCTGTTGGCCCAGATCGGCTGCTATGTTCCGGCCAAAAAGGCATCAATCGGCATTGTGGACAGGCTCTTTTCCCGCATCGGAGCCGCCGACGACATCGCGCGCGGTCGTTCAACATTTCTTGTGGAAATGATAGAGACCGCCACCATACTAAATCAGGCGACGGAGAAATCGTTTGTCATACTGGACGAAGTGGGAAGGGGAACCTCCACCTACGATGGACTGGCCATTGCCTGGGCCGTGATGGAAAACATGTACAAAGTAAACAAATGTCGCGTTTTATTCGCCACCCATTACCGGGAATTAACAGCCCTGGAAAGCACTCTGCAAAACATACAGTGCAAAACCCTCAAGGTACAAGAATGGAACGGCGACGTTATTTTTCATCATAAAATTATCGATGGAGTGGCTGATAAGTCCTACGGAATCCATGTGGCCAGTATTGCAGGTATTCCGCGTAACGTTATAAAAAGGGCTATGGAATTGCTGAAAAATTTTGAGCAAAAAAATGAAAATGAAAATGAAAACGCCAATTGCGAATTCGAATACAACAATCAGCTTAAATTGTCGCCCGAGCAGATGGATCTACTGGAGGCATCATCTGGCGTCAATTCCGCGGCTATCCTAAAAAAAATACATGACATTGATTTGGGGAACACATCCCCCAAAAACGCCCTTGATATTTTGTATGATCTGAAGGAGTTGGCGACTTCAGGATGAAATTCATGAATTTGGCTCTGGAAGAAGCTCAAAAGGCTGGAGACCGAGGATCTGTGCCGGTTGGCGCCGTTGTCGTTCGCGCCGGGGCCATTCTAGCATCCGCCGGCAACGAGATGAGAAAGTTGCTGGATCCGACCGCCCACGCCGAAATCATTGCAATCCGAAGAGCCAGCCAATTGTTAGAAACGTGTCATCTGGACGAATGCGACATATATGTCACACTGGAACCCTGCGCCATGTGCGCCCAGGCCATGTCATGGGCAAGAATACGGAGACTTTATTTTGGCGCCTACGATCCCAAATGCGGAGGAATTACACACGGATGTCGTGTTTTCAACCACTCTCTCCATGTTCCAGAAGTAATGGGTGGTGTTTTTGAGACACAGTGCGCAAAAATATTACAAAAATTCTTTCTAAAAAGGAGATAAGTCTATTTTTTTTAAGCAAAGCACTTTAAAACTACTACGAGCTCAGGTATAAACCAGTATGCAAATTCAATGGAGGGGCAGTGCTCGTTTTTGTCCGTGATAATAATGTTGATCAGGCCCTGAGGGCGCTGAAAAAAAAGATGCAGCGGGATGGTATTTTTCGAGAAGTCAAGTTGCGTAGGCATTTCGAAAAGCCGTCTGAAAGACGTGCTAGAGAGAGGTCCGAAGCGATTCGTCGCTCCCGGAAACTCATGCGTAAAAGGTTGGAACGAGAAGGCTATTAAAGCCATCTCCGTTTTCATCTTTTCTAGTGATCCCGGTCAGCTGTATTTCTTTTCTATGTCAGTTAGCCACTGCATGCCTCTGTAGCGTCTATATATCAGAAGCCAGGTGGTGGTCAGTGATATGGCGATAAGCAGGAAAATAGGCTGGACATGGGTTATGGCATCCAACTGATACAGTAGGAGCGTAGGAAAAGCTACGAATACCCATTGACAGATCTGGAGCGAAATCACAGCGTATTTAGAATCTCCACCGGCAGTTAGTATTCCCCATTGGGAATACACCAGCGTTTCCAATGTTACGTTGAGAGCAACCAACGGAAGCACCTGTCTAATGTCCTCATAAAGGTTTGAGATGTTGCCGGAGAACGAACTTAAAACCCGGAAAAGCCATTCAGGATACATGATCAACGGAACCGCCACCACTGCGCCAAAAAATATGGAAATTGAAACAAAAATTCTGCGAATTTTTTCTACGGAATCAAGATCTCCACGTCCGATCATATTGGAGCAGATGGTTGCCACCGCTTTGTCTGCCCCTTCGGCGGCAAAAAGGAAAAATGTATACACATTCATTCCTATGTTATAGATAGTCGCCATATCTGTGGACACATGACACACGGCGCTTTGTATCACATTCCAGGTTATCATCGATAGGACATTTCCCAGCGCTATGGGGAGGCCGATTCGAATACACCCCAGAAATAACTCCACATTAACCTGGCGATTTTCAAACGTTTTGTAAATTCGTCTATTTTTACGGCTGAAAAACAGCGCCGCCAAAACTATAATCTGGATAAATTCAGCAATGACGGTAGCTATGGCTGCTCCTTTGCAACCCATGGGCGGCACAATACCGTTTATTCCAAAAATGAACACATAATCCAGCGCAATATTCAGTATAACGCCAACGCTTACCACAAAAGTTATGACCTTCGTTTTGCCCTGTCCCACAAAGAATGCAGATAGAGAACTTCTGATCGGCGCTGTTATGGAGAAATACATTAGAGTCTTCTGATATTCTACGCCTTCTTTTCTGTAGCAGTCGGGCAGTATGTTGATGTAATCAGAAAAATAGGCAACCGGTATAGAAATGACGCAGGTGAGCAGCGACATGTAAATCATCTGCCATATGGGGGCCGATAGCTTTTCATGATATCCTGCTCCGTTGTATCGACCGACGAATATTACGGCTGTGCTGGTTATTCCAGTAAACATAAACACAAAAATGCACACAAAGTTCCCGGACATGGTTGCCGCGTTCATGGAATCCATCGAGTAGGCGGCCAACATCGATCGATCAATGAGCAGCATAAGAAAATGAGATAGCATGGAAAACATCAGGGGAATTGTTACCCCCCAAACGCTTTTCCAAGAGCAATCCAGGGCTTTATGCTCCACCTTGGGGTCAAAATTCATTGAAAATCACCTTCGCGAAAGCCGCAACTGCAGCTGTTAAATATTTTTAGCAACAATTTGCCGCCCAGGCTAGATGGGTTCGGCCTTTACCAAAACGTCGACGTTTCCCAGTAGTTTTTTTACACTACCCTCGGCATTTTTCGATATTTTGTCGGCTTCCACCAGGGCACAGGAGCCGTCTACGCCGATGATGGATTCCACATACTTTTTCATGCCGGCTGACCTGGTTTTCAAAATTTTCAGGGATTTTACTCCATTAACGTTTAAAATTACCTGCTCTATTTCCCGGCGGACTTTGGGCGATAGAGATTCATCCATTAGATCCGAAATGGCGCTGCGAAAAATTTTGAAGGCGTTATACATTACGAAACAGCAGATTACCACGCCGCATATAATGTCCATGTAGACAAAAACTTTCGATAGAGCCAGCGAAGCGGCAACGCATATGTTGCTGAGGAAATCCGACAAATAATGCAGAGAATCGCCCTTCACAATCAAAGATCCTGTTCTCAGTGCCACATACCTCTGTAGATACAAGAGCAAATACACGGCCAGACAGGAAACAATCATAACAACTATTCCCACGCCCGTGTTTTCCACCGGCTTTGGATGTAGAAATATTTCGTAGGAATCGTAGAAAACCGCGAACCCAGAATAGGCAACGATCAGACACTGAAGAATTGCTACCACACCCTCTACTTTTTCGTGTCCAAAATTGTGTTCTGCATCGTAGCGGACATGGGAAAAGTTCAGTGCATGCAGGGCAACAAAAGAAGAAAAAGCGTCCAAACAAGAGTCGTTTAGCGACGCCCGCATGGACACGGAGTCAGTAATTATCCAGGCAACCATCTTGGTGGCGATTAGGAATAAAGAAATCCAAACGGCAAACACGACGGAAACCCTCGCCAGGCGCTCCCCGCTACTATCTTTGAAATACGCACTCAGCAACCTGTCGAACGAAGCAATCTTAAAAAGCACAATCTTTCCTAAGTATAAACAGAAATATCTTTTAGAAACCAAGGGGTATAATATCACCCGGCGAGAGTCTTGACTATACCTTTAGCAAAATTGCACATTAGAACCAGCCATGGAGCGCCCCAATTGGCCCAGAACATATATTTTGTGGAATCGGAATTATGAAAAAGATATTTATTATTGCCGGCGAAGCTTCCGGAGACTATTTGGGCGGAATGCTGATGAACGATGTTCACCGACTAAGCAACGAAGAGATCGAGTTTTCAGGTATCGGCGGCCAGTACATGGAAAAGGCTGGATTGAACGAATTATTTTCCATCGGCCAGCTGGCCATAATCGGAATTTTCGAATTGGTGGGGAAAATTTTTCACGTGAAAAAGTTAATAGACCGCACCGTAGCCAAAATCCAGGAATATAAACCTGATTTAGTAATCAGCATAGACTCCTCTGGATTTACCCATAGAGTTGATAAGAAAATAAAAAAATTGATGCCAGGAACTCCAATCGTCCACTATGTGGCGCCGCCGGTCTGGGCCTGGAGAAAGTGGCGAGCAAAAAGCTTGCCGAAATTCCTGGATAAACTTCTGGTGCTACTGCCTTTCGAAGCTGAGCTATTCCTGAAGCATGGTCTGGAAACCGTGTTTGTGGGGCACCCCATAGCAACAGATCCAGATTTCCATAGACCTCCGGAAAAAGAAATACAAAAATTCAAAGGGCAGGATAAAATTGTCGTGCTGCTGCCGGGCAGCAGGCCGTCGGAAATAAATATGCATCTGCCGATCTTGGCAAAGGTGGCGGAGAAAATGCAGCATCACTACGAAAACGTTAGATTTGTTATACCGACGCCGGAGTCGATGCTGGACAGGGTATGCGCAACTACTGACAATTGGGATTGTAGGACTCTGCCCGTTTCCGACAAAAGCCAAAAGATTTTGGCCTACTACGCCGCCGACCTGGCCATCGCCGTTTCCGGTAGTGTTACGCTGGAACTGGCCCGAACCGGAACGCCCTTTGTAACCATCTACAAAACTTCTGCCATAACCCATATGCTGGTAAAGCTTCTAATACAAATTAAATACGTATGTCTGGTAAATATCCTTGCGGCCAGGAGCATCGTTCCGGAATTGCTACAACAGGATTGCACTGCCGAAAATATTTTTAATCATGTGATAGCTCTGGAGGCCGGTCCGAAGGCCGATATTCAGAAAAAAGCATTCGAAGAAATTATAAAATCCATCACCGTGGACGATCCGAATGCGGCAGCTAGAGAAATTTTGAAAATTTTTGATTTGGGACGGAAATAACATTGTAGTATGTAGTAGCGGTAGTATGTGATAGCGATGGGAGGGGGAATTTGTGCGCAGTTTGTTTAGTGTCATCTTTTTCAGAATACTGCGGACAACCCTATATGCCACCATTTCATTAACATTCTGTGCCTGGATTATTCAATCATCTAGGTACCTTAGCATGCTTAGTGTCAACAACGTCAGATTGGTAAAATTTATAGAATTTACATCCTATCTTTCCATTGACATTATAGCCGTAATTCTTCCTCTGGCATTTGCGGTGTCCGGAGCTTTTGTGTACCAAAGATTCAATGAGTCTAATCAACTGATAGCGCTACAGGCCGGTGGGATAAGCCCCGCAAAAATGCTGTCACCTTTGTTGACGCTGGGGACGATTCTTGTTTGCTATTTATATGCCAGTAACCTGTACATATCGCCGTTTTCCTGGATAGCATTCCGGGAAATGGAATTTAATCTGAAGAACAGTCTGGATCCGCCGGAAAGCCCAGGATCAATTTTTTCCCGCAATGGATTTTCCGTATATGCCCAGCACTATCGGGGAAATTTTCTATTCGAAAACATTCATATAGTAGATTCCCGGACAGCTCGAAAAATTTCCGCCTACTACGCTAAATTTGGAAGCATAGTAAATAACGTGCTGGCACTTTCCGACGGAGAACAGGTTGAAATCGATGAAATCGCCCAAAAAAAGTCGCTGACAAAATTTCAAACATATCAATGTAATCTGAATGAAATATTGAGTAACATAAAAAGCCCTCCTCAGCCCAACGAAAAATTCATGGATGAATTGCTGCAAAACACCGGTGACGACAAAAAAAATCTCTCCAATACGGCGCTTTTTCATCAGAAAATCACTTCCCCCATCCTAACCATTATCTTCGCATTACTGGCGTTTTGTCTGGTGCTGCTGTCGCCCTATCGGCGGAAATTTTCCTACACGAGAATATGTATTCTGCTATCCAGCATTATTTTTATTCAGGGAACATATTTTTGGATAGTAAATGCCTCGGCTAAAAATGCGATGTTTGTAATTTTTAATTACGGCTTAGTTGCGTTTTTACTTATTTTATCCACGGCCATGGTTTTTTTGAGATGTAGGGCATGAACGGAACGCTATTTAAACATATATGTAAAATACAGTTGAAATCAACGGCTTTTGTGTCGTTTTTCATGTTCTGCCTGATTTTTTTGTTTGATTTTGCGGAAACAAGCAGAAAATTTTCAATTTCGAATTGGAATGAAACTTTACTAGCCATAAATTTATCAATTCTCAGAACGCCTGGTACTTTTTGTGAAATATTACACTATATATATTTCATGACTTGTACATTCACCCTGTGGGGCCTATGTCATTCTCATCAAATAACAGTGCTGAAATCCTCCGGAATTTCTCCGCAGCAAATTTTATCGCCATTCGTGTGGTGTGCGTTTTTAATTGCGTCGTTGTGGCTATTTCTGCTTCATCCGATCGGGCAGGCGCTCGAAAGGACCTATGCCCGCAACGTCAATGGAGAAATCAATGGGGAAATTAATCGAGATCTGTGGATAGATCATCCCAGCGACAATAGTGTGATATACCTAACCAGTATTTCGAAGGACGAAGTAACGGGGCTACACATGTTTTTTCATCAGCAAAAAAATGGCGGCAGCCGAAAAATCTTCGCCCAGACAGCCAAAATTGGTAAAACTTTTTGGAGGCTGAACGACATAACAATCGTGGATGATGATCTCATAAAAACCGCAAAATTCATGAAGATAAAAAGCAATATTTCCCACGATCTCATCAAAATGCTATCATTGGCACCGCGCAAACATGACATATATGGATTATATAAGATTTACCAAATTCAAAATAGCGATGGCACTAGGCTGAAATTCTACGAATTGGCGTTACATAAATTATTGGCGAATTGTCTCAATTTTATACTATTTGCGGTAATTGCTGGAGTGCTATGTTTCCCCATAAATCGCTATAAAACGAAAACCAGCATAGTTATTGAAATGATTGTCATAGCTATTTTATTGAGATTTGCCAATAATACCTGCGAAGCCCTCGCCTACACCGGAGTGCTACCGGCAATAGTTGCCTCCTGGGCGGTGACACTGGGTCTGCTGTGCTCCTCCATATCGATACTAATATGGAAGGAATTATGAAATATCTTCCCTTGTTTTCGTGTCTTTTGGTGTGGAAATTTGTCGGCAACTGCGGGGAAATTACATTTATAAATTCCGATGAAACACTCTATCGAAAAAATCATGTGTTCTGCAAAGGTAATGTAATAGCCGTGTACGACAATAAAATAATGGCGGCAGATGAAATATCGTTTGACAAAATCGACGGCGTTGTAACTGCCAAAGGAAATGTGATACTACGAGACGAAAAAGGAAATATCTATTTCATGGATATTATCCAGGTTCAGCGTAATTTCGCCTCCGGAACCGGGAAAAATCTAAAAATCTTGACACCGGATAAATCTCGGTTGGCGGCGGAAGATTGTCGCATAAAAGATGCCAAATTCGAGATGGACAATGCCGTCTATACTCCCTGCCACGAACCGTGTTGTGGAGGAGAACTCACCTGGAGACTAAAATCTCGTCATGTGGTTTTCGATCCGGATGAATACATATCCTATGACGACGTGTTTTTTGAATTTTTGGGCAGCGACGTTGGATATTTTCCCTATTTTTCCCACGCAAGCCCGAAGCTGAAAAGAAAAAGCGGATTTCTAGCTCCGAATTTTTTCGTGTCCGGAAAATGCGGCATTAGTATTTCTCCAAAATACCTATTTGCCATTTCTCCATCGCAGGAATTAATACTAAAACCGATCATTACTTCCAAGATCGGAAGCGTTGCCTGGGCCTACTACGGACAAAGAATAAAAAATGGTGAGTTTAACATTGACGCCAGCATAACCGGGAGTACATCCGTGAAAAAGTACGATGCATTAACGGCGCAGGAGCAAAAAAACGTAGATAAAATAAAATCTTCCGGCTATCGCGGACATTTGTTTTCAAAAATGAAATATGAAATAAACGACATCTGGAGATGTGGTTTTAACCTTAATCTGGCGTCTGATTATTATTACCTTAACCGTTTTCCATTTCTGGAACATGGCAATCGTACCTTGGAAAGCAATGTGCTATTGGAGGGATTCGATGGGCGAAATTACACACAAATAAAAGCCATGACTTTCCTTGGACAACCGACTTTTGGCTCTCCCAAAGTACTTCCACTATTGGAGCATAATTTTTCTGCCACGCTTTTTAGCGGTACTTTCGCAGTCGATCTGATGTCCATAAATTTAATGCTGCGCGACGCCAGGTCGGCGCGAAAGATTGTCACTAATTTTTCCTGGCATAAAATTTTTCTATTGATGAGCGGGCATATCATTGATATTAACGCTATTACATCATTTAAACTCATCAATGTTTCGGAAAAAACTCATTCCGACTATAATTCAGCCATCCGATCAACTCCTCAGTTGTCCATCATATGGAAATGGCCATTGGTGATTGATGCGAATTTTGCCCACACGATAGTGACTCCCATGATTGGCTTCATAGCCGCCAGCAACAAAAAATATATTGATCTTTTCGAAGATCCCTGCAGCGGCATCAACGACCTAAATTTCATTGACGGCAACAAATCCATATCTCCCTACGCCATTGATTCCGGCAGTCGCGTATGTTACGGGCTACGGATGTCAGCCTATCGACGTGGGGAACCAATATATTCTCTGGTGATCGGTAGGTCCACCGAACTAACGAGCGTGGCAAAAAAACTCGACGACCTGGGAATGGTGCATAAAAATTCCAACATAGTTTCTGCGGGAGAATTTTTTATATCACCGAAACTATCGCTGGTGGCCAATATTAGCCATTCAACGAAGGAGAATAGTTTGTCGAGATTTGACTCCGGGCTGAGGTTTCGCGGCGACGATTTTTATTTTGATACATTCGCCTTCCGTGGTAATTACTGCTACTATGGTTCGTTTATGGAAAATATTTCCAACGAAGCCGCGATAAAAAAAACCAAAAAATACAAAGGATTAATGATAAACCTTGGCTGGAATACGACGAAAAATACCTGTTTGAAATCAGAATTTGTGTTTGGTGACGAAAAAAACAAACTCATTCGACAAAACATTGGGTTTGAATATAAAAACGAATGTCTACAGTGCCGCGTCTCGCTGGAGCGCACCCGATATTCCGCCGGTGATCTGCGGCCGGACATGGCTTTTCGCATCGAAGTACACCTGAAAGGCATCGGTATTTAGTAGACTTCTTTCGAAACATGCGCTCTTTCGGTAATTTCTGCGTCGCTTCGGTGCTCGGATCCTCATGTACCACATGTACACTGCGGTCCTGCGCTCCGTATGCTCCTATAAATT
>JAIRZD010000069.1 GCA_031267415.1 Holosporaceae bacterium | reverse complement strand
TAATTTCTGCGTCGCTTCGGTGCTCGGATCCTCATGTACCACATGTACACTGCGGTCCTGCGCTCCGTATGCTCCTATAAATTCCTCGAAATATCTTTGTTTCGAAAGAAGTCTAATGCTTTCAATCGCCAGCGAAGGACTCCCTCAAAAAATTTAGCTGAGCTGAGCAGATACATAAAATTTGAGCCTGATAATACTAAAATGGTTTGTCCAGGATGCGGGGAAAAATGTTTTCGCTGTTTTTCGTCTTTTAAAAAAAATTTTAACATTTATGTTGTACTGTGACCATCTGAGCCACGGAATGGAGCTGGCGTTTAGTCGTGAGGTGAGTGAATCATGAGCAAAAACATTGAAAGAATGGGGACTGTTTTGTCTTTGGCGATCCTTGTCTTCACGTTCCATTCGACGGTCGCTGAGAGCGATAGCGAGAAGAAAACAAAGTTGGAAGAGTGCGCCTGCGTAAAAGAATATATGGCCCTTTTAAAGACCGAGGAAAAAGCGAAAAAAGATGACACGAAGGAAGAAGAGAAAAAAGAAGAGGAAAAAAAGACTGAAACAAGCCCCTCGGATAGCAGCAAGGTGAAAGCGCTGAGTAGTGCGGATCTGAGAAAATTGAAAAGGGAGAATATGCAAGAGGCACTAGCAAACACAGAGAAGGAAGAAAAAGATAGACTCGCACAGGAGAAAAAAGAGGAAGAAGAGAGAGAGAAGGCCAAAGAAGAAGAACGGAAGGAAGAGGAGAAGAAGGCCTTCGAAGAGGAAATGAAGAAGAAAGAGGAAGCAGAGAACGAGAAGAAGAGTTCCTCCTCGAGCAGTGATTCGAAGGAAAAGGATGAAAAGGAGAAAGAGAAGGATGAAAAGGACGAAAAGGAGGAAAAGGATAAAGAGAAGGACGATAAAGAAAATGGAAAGACAGTTGCCGCTTTTGGCGTAATTCCATCGACCCTATTGGCCAGAGCTGATAGCGGAGAGGAAAGGATGGGAGGAAGAAGGGAACTTCTGTCAGAAAAGCGAACTATCCGTAGCTATAAGGTAAATCGTGGCGATTTCGAAAAATTCAGAAAAGAACTGGAAAGATATCGCCGGGTATTTGCCTAGGTGACGGCTGAGGGATCGGCGGAAAGCCAGCTGGCAGACTGCTTTCTTATCCCTTAATCAATCCTTAGGAAATATGTGCCAGGATTCCAGCGGAATTTATGCCATTTGAGGGTAAAGATGCTGGATCTGGAAAAATTACTGGAACCGATTTCCGTGGATGAAAAATGTGGCCAGTATCTAAAATACGAGCACATATATGATCAGATCCGCGAGCACCGAAGGGAAGATGATCCGCGATTAACCCAGGGAATTTGGCAAACGGAGCCGAAGAAAGCCAATTGGGCAGAGGTAAAAAGGCTGTGCGAAGATGTACTCATCACCAGATCCAAGGATCTACAAATAGCGGTCTGGCTACTGGAAGCCCTCGGGGAAACAGGCGGATTTCATGGATTACACCAGGGCCTACTGCTGCTACATACTCTGGGTGAAAGATTTTGGGATAATGTACATCCGCAACTGGATCGCAAAAACGGAGATGCCGCCGCCCGGATGGCCCCCATATATTTTTTAGCGGAAAAATTTCCAGAAAGAATTTTGCATTTCCCACTGACATCTCCGGCAAACGGCATGTACGGCATCTTCCGCCTTTCGGATTGGATTGCCGTACGCCATAATATTCACACAAAAAACACGAAAGGCCTGACTTTGAATGATCTGGCCAAGAGCGTTGCGGATACGCCGCTGGAATTTTTTCAACAATTGGGGGCAGACTGTACCAACACATTGGAAAGTCTAAAGAAATTCGGAGATTTATTGGATCAACTTCAGAAGAACGAGAGTCCCAGTTTCAACACATTTTATACCCGCCTCCAGGATATTCAACGCATAAACGCCAAGAATTTACAAGATAAGGCGACCATCCTCCAGGTGGAAACCGCTCGCCGAAAGAAAATCCAGGAAGAAAGGGCCGCAAAGGCGGGCGAAGAAATGGACACGCTGGATATTACGGCTACTGCGCATGAAGCTGCCGCGCCACGGGAAGCAACGGTAGACCAGGCCTACGAAGCGCTTGGGGATATAGCGGCCTTTCTGGAACGAAAGCAACCACAGAGCCCGGCCTCTATGTTACTGAAAATAGCTTCGTTCATTGGGAAAAAAACCTTCAGGGAGCTCATGGAGGTCAATATGCAAAATGGCGCCACCGTAATAGGCACCATCTCCGAACTATATAAAATTCTGAAAATGCCGGAAAACAGCGCCGAAATCCCGTTCCAACCGCCAACTCCACCGCAGATGTGACGCAGCACATTCTGCCAGCCGTAACGCACATTAGACTTCTTTCGAAACATGCGCTCTTTCGGTAATTTCTGCGTCGCTTCGGTGCTCGGATCCTCATGTACCACATGTACAAAGAAGTCTATTCCACGATGATGACTGCGCTAATCCGGCGCGGCGCACAATTTTTCCAGACGGTCCAACGCCTCCGAAAACAACATTGTTTCCTGTGAGCCATCGATGTTTCGAATGGTTATCTGTCGCTGCTCCACCTCGGTGCGACCAAGAACCGCCATCAGCGGTACCTTAGCCACAGAATGATATCTTATTTTATAGGATATTTTTTCGGATCTGGAGTCCAGCTCGGCCCTTATGTTCCTGGCCTTCAATGCGGCGAAAAATTCCTGGGCATACTCATCCTGCTGGTTAGTGATGGTGGCCACGACAATCTGCACTGGACTCAGCCACAGGGGTAATTTACCCGCATAATTTTCCAGTAGTATGCCGATGAAACGCTCCAAAGATCCAAGAACTGCCCGATGCAGCATGATTGGATGATGTTTTTCGCCGTCTTCGCCGGTATACCAGGCGCCGAGCCGCTCGGGCATCTGAAAATCCACCTGCAGTGTCCCGCACTGCCAGTCGCGCCCTAATTTGTCTTTTAGCACAAATTCCAATTTTGGACCATAGAAGGCACCTTCCCCTTTGGAGGTGACAAATTCAAGCCCGGACTCCAAGGTGGCCTTTCTCAGCAGGTCTTCGGCAAGATCCCAGATTTCGTCGGATCCGGTTCTGGCGGCCGGACGATCTGAAAATTTTACGCTGAAAGAACTGAATCCCAAGGCATCATAGATCTTGACCAACAACTGGCAGAATTTTTTGGTTTCAGAGTTGATCTGCTGTGGTGTGCAAAAAATATGGGCGTCATCCTGGGTGAAACTCCGGACGCGCATTATGCCATAGAGGGAACCAGACGGCTCATTGCGATGGCAGCAACCAAATTCCGCCATGCGCAGCGGCAAATCACGGTAACTTTTCACTCCCTGTTTGAAAATCTGAACAGCTCCCGGGCAATTCATTGGTTTTATGGCCAGGATTCGCTCCTCCGATTCAGCAATAAACATGTGTTCCCGGTACTTTTCCCAGTGGCCAGAAGCTTCCCACAGAGATCTATCGATCATTTGTGGAGTACAAACCTCCAGATAGCCGTCCTGGCGAACGCATTTTCTTATGTAATCCCGCAAAATATTAAAAAGCGTCCAACCGTTTGGATGCCAAAACACGGATCCGACCGCTTCTTCCTGCTGGTGGAATAGCCCCATGTCGCGACCGATTTTTCTATGATCCCGTTTTTCCGCCTCCGCAAGATTATGAAGATGGGCCTCCAAATCCTCCCGAGAAAACCACGAGGTCGCGTAAATGCGCTGCAGCACAGCCCGTTTTGCGTCTCCACGCCAGTAAGAACCGGATACTTTGGTAATTTTAAAATGCCTGGAAGCCATGCCGGTTTTCGGCAGGTGAGGCCCTCGACATAGATCGATAAATTTATCCGAATGAGCATAGATGCTGACTTCGGCCACTTCCAAATCGGAAATTAACTCCACTTTGAACGTTTCACCGAGATCCGAGAACATTTTCAGCGCCTCTGGCTTGGACAGCGTCCTCCGGGTAATTTCGTAGTTTTCATCCATGATGCTGCGCATTTTTGTTTCGATTATGGCGAAATCATCCGGTACGATTTGATGATCACAGAGGACGTCGTAGTAAAAACCGTTTTCTATAACCGGACCTATGGCAAATTTCGTTCCAGGATACAGCTCCCCCAGCGCCTGTGCCATGATGTGCGCCGACGTATGACGCATAATTCCAAGCGCAGCCGGATGCTCCCTGGTTATTGCTTCCGCCACCGCCGATTCAGGAAATGTCGCAGATAAATCAACCGCATTTCCATCCAGAAGAATGGCGAGCACATTTTTTATGTGGTGTTTCTTTGCGAAATCAAACCCAGAAATTTCATTGATCATCGACGAACTCCCCTTGGTGGTGCCGCCGGTGAGAATCGAACTCACGACCACATCCTTACCAAGGATGTGCTCTACCACTGAGCCACGGCGGCGCAGGTCGAGATCCTAGCATATCATTCCGTCATTCGGAAGAGGAAAATTATCTGGAATAAAACTCGATGACTATATTTGGCTCCATGACCACCGGGTATGGAACATCCTCCAATTTTGGGACGTGCAAATAGGTCCCTTTCAGATGTTTGGGATCAACAGACACATAGGATGGCAGATCCCGATCCGTGGATTGAGCTGCAGCCAAGAGAACTGCGATGCCCTTGGATTTTTCCCGCACCTCAAGAACGTCCCCTGCGCCAACGTTGTAGGATGGAATATTGACGATCCGCCCATTTACCATAACATGACCATGGCTTATAACCTGTCTCGCCTGGAATACCGTAGAAGCAAATTTCATCCGGTACACCACGGCGTCCAAACGACTTTCCAGCAGGCCAATGATGTTCTGACTGGTATCGCCGCGCATACGGGACGCCTTCTCGAAAACCAGCCGAAACTGCTTTTCGGTAATATTTCCGTAGTAGCCCCTCAATTTCTGCTTAGCCAGCAGCTGCACTCCGTAATCCGTGGGTTTTTTCTTGGCGGCGCCATGCTGACCAGGGGCGTAATTTCGTTCATTTAGAGGACTCTTCTCCTGCCCCCAGAGATTAACTCCCAGCCGTCTATCTATTTTATGCTTTGCAGTAATGCGCTTGCTCATTATACCTTATCCCCACTTGTTTATCTACTTGCTTATCCAATAGGCCGATTAGTGGATGTTAAATGATATTCCTGGAATGTCAAGCCTCTTTTTTCTCTTGAAAATCCAGAAGAACCTTTCGCTAGCTGGCCCGCGTGGTCATGCGGAAGTGCAGCTCCTTTGTTTCGTTTGGTTCCAGCGACAGGCGCCACATGGGCTTGTCCGATTTTTGCATCTCGAAATTCTCCTTGGAAACACGCCATTGGCCAGTCACTGCCATGGTCACCTGCACAGTAACCCCGATGGATTTGCAATTTTTAAGAACAACGCTGATCCAATTCTCCCTATCTTTTTCGGATATTTTGCGGACGTCCGTCAGGCGAACGCTGCCCAGCACGTCATTTTCGCCATTGCAGCGGCATATTTCAAAAGCAAGATCGTTGCCCCGCCGAATGGAAGAAGCCGTCAATTTGCCGAGAAAATTTCTTTCGCCCTGCATTCTGGAGAAAAGAAAAATTTCGCCATTGAAATTCGCTTCCAGTCCGACGGCCGCAGCATTTTCCACGACCAGGAGATTTTTTATGATGAGATTCGACTCTTTTTTTGTCGCTAAACCACAGACTGCATCGAATGGAATGGTCGCAGCATACTCCAACCGAGGATTTATTTCTTTTGTGGTTTTTAGGACGCAGGTGGCATCCGAATGATTTTTTATGCTTAGTTTTCTTTTATAGTTAAGTGTGGATCCGTTACCATCGCCATCACAGTTGTCGTCTTTCCGATAATCATCGCCGGCATTCCCATCGCTTGCACCGCCGGAGAATGGACTCGCCGTCGCAAAAATTATTTCCGCATCTTCTATGTCGTGACCGGACTCGTTTTTCACCAACGCCTGGGCGGTAATATCAACTCTATCCATTTTCTCAAACACATCGATAAAGCAAATATGCTTCCAGTAGATATTTTTGGTGAGATAGCTTACCTCGATTTCAAAATCGTCGGCCTCGGTTACATCGAAAACCAAGTCCAGCGAGTGCTGACCGAAAGATTTCAATGTTTCCGCTCCGACGGCGACGCATTTTTTCAGTGGAATCACCAGATTTTTACCGTCGGCCTTCAGAAGGGCATAGTGTTCGTCATTTTCCGGAAAGATTGCCAGCAGAGTGCCTTTTTCCATATTAGCCGATTCCGAACGCTGGTAAAATATCTCGCGGCCGATGGAATTGTTGAAAATTTCCAGTCGCGACGGCGCGTTTTCGTTAATGGTGAAATTTTGAACTATGATCTTGCCTTTTTTGGGAGTGCAAAAATTTACGGACGCCCGATCCAGTCCAGCGTACAAATTATCGAAGGTAAATTTATTCGGACCAGAAATCGTGGTTATTGGACGTCGATCCCTTACCAAACACACACCATTCATATAGCAGATCAGGGAAATATCTTTCTTGTTACCCTTGCCTTTGATCGACGACTGCTGCTTATGTTGATCGACTTTTCGGACGATAACACCCGGACCGATATCTTCGTGGCTAACATTTGACCTCGTTTCCAGGGGCGCCACATCGACAGGAGATTTATCATCTCCGCCGGATTCGTCGGCACCATACGCACCACCGCACACTGCAAAAAGCGCAATTGCCCCGGCGAGCAATCTATCTTTTTCAAGTAATTGCCGCATTGCCCGCCATTGGATCATGTTTTTTTTGTATGCTGGCCGTTTCGACCACTATAATTTCACCGGGCTCCGGGATTATGTCGCCATCCTTTATCTGCCTGTAGGTCTTTAGAACTGAAGCCTTATCCTTGGCGGATAATGCATTAAAAAACATCCTTCCATCCAGGTGCCCACATTCGTGTTGAAGGCAGAAGGCGGCAAGCCCAGTTGCGTTGGTTATGAAACACGGCTCAAGGTTTTCATTCAGATATTTGACCGAAACGACCATGGAGCGCTGCACAATGGCATGGACACCGGGAAACGACAAACACCCCTCCTGGGAATCCTCTTTTTCCCTCGAGGAATCAGTTATCTGGGGATTTACCATTCTAACTTTTAGGCCATGCTTCTCGCCGCTATTGGGATCGGCATACTCAAAGTCTATTAGCACCAACTGCTTGGATAGTCCAATCTGCGGCGCAGCAATGCCTATACCATTATGATCTTCCATTATTCTCTCCATAACATCGAAGGTCGCCCCTATGTATTGCTTTTCAGACGGAAGAACCTCGGCGCTTTTGCTACGAAGAATTTTGGTTGGGTATATTTGCAAGCTAACTGATTCCGGGTGATCTACCACATGCTGCATGGACATCAGCTTCACCATTTTCCTCTCCTTTTTCGTCCGTAGTATGTGCCTTCAAAAGATTTTCCGCAAGTTTTTTTAGGTCTTCCGCATCAAATATTGAATGATCACAGGAATATTCCCGCGCCAGAATTCCCTTTCGGTCAAAAACCAGACAGGTGGGAACATGGCGGATAGATCCCACCATATCGATTGCCACCGACGAATAGGCAGTTAGCTGCGTAAGATGATGCTGGGCGTAGTGCTTTTTTATTTCAGAGATATGGTCGGAACCTATGTTAAGTGCGATGATCTTCAGTCCGCCTAATTTTTCGGCAGCCAGTTGGTCCAGCTGCTGTAAAATCATGGGGCAATTCGGACACCAGGTGGTGAAGAATACAACAACCACCACGGATCCTTTTAGATCAGCCAAACAAAAGTCTTTTTCATCGCCTCCGTTGCTTATTCTAAAATCAAAAGCAGCCGTAGATTCCATGGCAATGGCAGCGCTGGGATCCGTTACTCCGGAGGCCTCCGATTCCTGGAAGCACCACAGAGCTAGCATTGCCGCCTGCAGCGCAAATCTGGTACACTCGAGCAGTTTGTTGGTTCCGATGGAAAAATTCATGAGATGCAGTTCCTTTCTTTGTGGCGTGGTCCTGTTGCTTTTGACCGCCTGCGGCCTTCGGGGACCACTAATTCCGGCTGAAAACGACGACAGGCCTTACCCGAGATCGTATCCGTGCCGTTCGGGCTCCAGGTAACCATAGTTCAACGCCAACAGTCAACATATTTTTCGACAGCTGTTCATTAGACTTCTTTCGAAACATGCGCTCTTTCGGTAATTTCTGCGTCGCTTCGGTGCTCGGATCCTCATGTACCACATGTACACTGCGGTCCTGCGCTCCGTATGCTCCTATAAATTC
>JAIRZD010000068.1 GCA_031267415.1 Holosporaceae bacterium | reverse complement strand
AATTTATAGGAGCATACGGAGCGCAGGACCGCAGTGTACATGTGGTACATGAGGATCCGAGCACCGAAGCGACGCAGAAATTACCGAAAGAGCGCATGTTTCGAAAGAAGTCTATTGCCGTTCCCCCGGATCGGTCTGCTGAGTCTACTGGATCGGGTCAAGTTCTCCATTCCAGGAACATTCGCTGCCATAATTCCGGAATGAGCCAAAGAGCTGCTGACCCAGCCTTACCAGCCTTATCACATGGTCATCAGCTCTAAAATCCTATCAGTTAAATTCCGGCAAGATCATCTTTCATGCCTATTCCGGGATACCATCACCATCATTCCACTCCCATCATATCTCCCCGCTGCTACTGCTACTGCTACTACTGCTACTACTGCTACTACTGCTGCTGCTGCTGCTGCTGCTACTGCTGCTACTGCTGCTGCTGCTACTGCTGCTACTGCTGCTGCTGCTGCTGCTGCTGCTGCTGCTGCTACTACTAGAAACTTCAGTCGATTCCGCCTGCCCTTTTGTCAGTCTCTCCAGCAGTTCTTTTCTCATACTATCGTCCGAAGCGTATAATTTTTCGATGCGCTTCCGGCATACATCCACCTCAATTTTATCCATAAACATCCACCAGCCTACGACATTCGCCATTTCGTCCATCGCCTTTTCCTTTTTGTCCCCTCCTTTTGCCACTCTAAGCAATCCCCCGATAATCTCCTTTAAATCCTTCTCGGCTTCTCCTCCGCTACTACCACGGTCGTATACCAAGAGAGCAGGTATCAATAGCTCAGCCATGCCATAAGATGCCTCGACATAGCCTGAATTAGCCGAGCCAGAATTCTGCTCTCTCTTTTCACTGTATTCTTCGTCTATATCCCCCTCTATCAAATACTTAAATGCCATGTACCCCGGAGTAGTCGATGGCATGTAAAGGCGGTTGCATATCACTCTGAACGCTTCTCCGGCATTCTTTATGTGTCTTTCGAGCAACTGTTCTCCCCTACTTCCAACCACAGATTCTCCATCTCCGTCCCCACATCTCATACCAGACTTATACTCTACATCTCTCCAGTCCATTCCACTTCTAAAAATTACGCCGGGCTTAAAATAGACGTAGTACAAAAGCCGCAGCCATGCACTGAACTCCGTCCCTCCTCCTTCTTCAACGCTATCAGTTAAAATATTCTGTATCAAAGCATTAGCCAGCCCCCCCTCGGAAAGATAAAGCGACTTTTCATCCTCCTCGCTCCGCTTTTCCCAACCAAGGTCTTTTACTTTTTTTCTATCAACAAGATTAATAGCGGACGGCCACACCACCATATCGACATTTGTGTCCCCCGAACTATCCACTAGTTCATTGTCTTCCAGCTTCAGGTTAAGCTCTTGGTTACCACCGCAAATGTCCACTATTTCCGCATGGTCTTCCCTAAATTTCACCGTGAAAGAATACAATAATTCTCCTCCTTTTTCCTTTCCCACTTCCTTTCCTTCGAAAGTATAACTTCGCCCCTCGCTCTCTGTTCCTTCCCCACCCCACGCTTCTGTACTCTTCAGAGTTATTTTTACGTCTTTATTCCCTACAATGTTAGTTAGCTCGGTATATAATTCCGCCATTAACTCACCGCACTCCTTCCTCACCTTTATTTTCTCCTCACCATAGTAGTTTCGCACATTCTCTCCAAGGATTTTCAAATTTTCCATCCTATCCGGCACAGCAATTTCCGATGAGCTACTAGAAGATGAGCTTGAAGATGAAGGCTCCTCCGAGGCAACATCTATTCTAATCAGATTGCGCAATGCCACGATGTGATCCTTCTCCCTCGGCCTCAGCGTCCCGCCTAGTTTGCGCTGCCCATCATTAATTTCCTTAATGTCCTCCTTTTCGAGATTCGCGTCCTTAATATTTTTAATAACATTCGCGAGCAAGGTACTTATCACCGCATTCCCGCTGCGGCAGAAATTTTGCAGATTATCTTTTTCGATTTCCAAAGAATCGTTTTCCCCGTCCATTTTCCATACTTCCCTGGCCAGCTCAAACAACTCAGGCATTCTATATTTATTTATTATTATCTTTTTATCTTTCCGCAGGTAACTAAGTATTATTAGCACGTGTCTCACTGCCGTCTCGGCGCAATCGGTCCCTTCCCAGTTCATCCCTCCGTCGCCCATCAGGTTAATCTTTCCGCTCTTCGGGCTCGCTTTATATTCATAGGGAAGATTTACCCACTGTCCTTTTACCTGCAATCCATATCTCACTAGTTCATGGATATTCAGCTTTTCACCTCCATTAAAATTTCTCAATATATAGGTTTCTTCTTCTTTTCCGATTTTTTCTATATCTTCTTTTTCTGTCTTTATTAATCCGATATCATTCATGTGGGTTATAAGAGTTTTTAGTTCCTCATTGTCGTGAAAAGCACTTTTTGCATAGCAAAACAGAATAAATTCCGGAAAACACTTAGGATAAACCCTCATCTTGCTATTCATATCCTCCTCTACTGCAGCCGAGACCAATATGAGCACCCGGCCCACTAAATCTAATATCGTATCCCCCTTTTCCCCCAACCCAGCTGAGATTTCTATCCAATTACCCCCCTTTATTATTTCTTTCTCCTTTACACCCCTTCCCTCATTTCCAGAACCCACCTCATCTTCATCGCTTTTCTTATTATTTCCCCCCCCATTTTCTTTCTCCTTCCTTTCCTCTTTTTCCTTTACCCCATCTCCAGAACCAACCTTATTTTTATTTTTCTTATTATTCTCTTTCTTTTTCTTTTTCTTATTATTCTCTTTCTTTTTCAGCTCTTCGATTTCCCCCCCGACCATCCCAGCCACCACGTTCACCAGCAAGCATTTCAGTCTCCCCAGCACCGATTTTGTGTTACTATCCACCGTCAATCCTTCGGTATTTACACCAATCTCCTTCAATTTTTCCAGGTTCCACTCCTTTTCCTCTCCCACCTTTTTCGGTTTTTTATAACCCCCCTCCCCTCCATTATTCCTGTCAAACAACGGTCCACCATAGGCCTCTAGTGCATTGCTCAGGCCCCTAATCCTCTCGGCATATCCATTATCTTCCCTCATTCTCTTCGCGATATTCAGCCCAAAAGCCACCAGAAACGCACTTCCATGTTTACCGCACACCCCCCCACTGTCTGCGCTTTTCGACAAAATACTCGACAGCGTGTCTTTCGCACTACAATATGTCGAGACGCTCAATCCCGCGCTCGGGAAAAACGTTATTATCATGTCTCCTATTCTGTTCACGCCAATGTCCATAAAACTCGTTCCCCATTGTACATTCTTGCCGTTCCAGTTAGGCAGCCCATCTTCTCCCGCTCCCTTCATAGCCTCCCTCAATCTATTCAGGCTGCAGTCGCTACACCCTGTCCGTAGCATGTATATCAATTCGTTATCCACCAAAGCAGCCGCGGTTGGATCATAGATCGATTCTTTTCCCTCGAATACACTGCCGGTTAGATTTCTATAATCAGATCCGCTCAAGTCAGCCCTGGAGGATTCCAGTCCACCTAAAATCAGAGAAATAGTAGTTAAAATATAGATCGAACGAATACGCATTTTCCTGCCTCCATTTTGACACACACATGCACGCACAATATGTACAGAAAAATAATTAATGTAAAATGAATTTTTTGCGTTTTCGCACAAATTTTTCAAAAAAATTGCCGGGCAATCGAAAACTGCTATTTGTTAACCTTATTTTAATCTACTTATTGCCATAATGGAGGAAGTGCAAAAACTTTCATGACCACAGTCTGATTCGTCGCTTTTTTATATGACAGTCATTGGAATTTTTGCTTTTTTTCAGACAGCGGAGGGATTTTATAATGGGTAAGATAGCATTCGCAACCGTATTTTTGACTTATTTTGGACTGCATTCCATGCAGGTTACCGTTCCGGTGGGATATAGTGTAAATAACATCGACAGTACGCTATCCCGGATGGACGAGAAGGATTTTTTCAAAGCAAGCTTGCTGGACCAGGGGCTAGACGAAGATAGCAGCGAAGATTTGGCGAGTATAGCAAGCAAAGAAGTGTGCTCTCTGGATCGCAAAAAGGTCCAGGAAGCAGGCATGGCCAGTCTGGCCAAGCTATACGGCTTCGATATGGACAGAAGGGCGAGATTGTGGGATATGGGGGGAGTATTATTCGGAGCGTTACGGAACATAACCTATGGGATAGGAATACTTGGAGGAGGAGCCCTGTCGGCGGAAGCGCTATTGGATTTGGGTCAAGATGTGCCATGGTTTGGTCGCATGATGACCTGCGCCATGGCTGGAAGCCTCGCGGTGGGGACGGTCTGCGACAAAGTCAGTAGCTACTTCTACGGACGTAGAGATGAGCGAAGGGCCATGCTCCTGTACGATAAAGGCCATCATCGGAACGGAAGCAGCGGGAACGGCGGGATCATAAGAAGTAATGACGAGGCGGAGAAAGGCCTTGGAGTAGAGAATATGGATAGGGGGACGAGGGAAACAGTGCTGGAGGTTACCAATACACCCGGGGGGCACAGCTTCTGTAGGGTGAAGAGAACCTATTCGAGACTGAATCTTGGGATGAACAATGTGGTGACTGTGGAAACGCCTCTTCTGTCGAAAGTAGACGAATAAGAAAAAAACTAGAAAAATCCTGACACTTATTTTTGGAGCGATACAAAATTTGCACAATGCGTTGAAAAGTGATATCGGAATGTGTATATTACCTGGCGGTGTTTTAGATCGAAATGTTTGATGTTTTGGCGCAGGATGCGGGTGTAGCTCAGTGGTAGAGTACAACCTTGCCAAGGTTGGTGTCGAGGGTTCGAATCCCTTCGCCCGCTCCACATTTAACGGATAAGAATAAGAATCTGGTAGGTCCGGAAGGCATCTAGACTTTCCTGACCATCGCCGGGGAGGGATCGATGTTCATCTTTTGAAAAAACGCCACCAGGCATTTCTGTCCTGGTCCTGGCATTTCTGTCCTGGTCTCAATAGACTTCTTTCGAAACAAAGATATTTCGAGGAATTTATAGGAGCATACGGAGCGCAGGACCGCAGGATCGCAGTGTACATGTGGTACATGAGGATCCGAGCACCGAAGCGACGCAGAAATTACCGAAAGAGCGCATGTTTCGAAAGAAGTCTAATGATTGATCGCATCAACTCAACGATTCCTTTCCAACTTCAGCTAAATCCAACTTCTCCACCGAGCTTGAAAATGCCAACGATATTGATGTAAAATGCAATACTAATAGGAGCATGATGTTTCATGAATAACGTTCTGGGCTGTTTTTTCCCCACCACAGTGGTTTTGGTGGACGATAATCGTTTGTTCTCGGAAAACATGAAGAATTCCCTTGGAATAGATAATTTGGTACTCAAAATCTTTGACGATCCCATTAAAGCAGTCGATTATATAAATGAAGTAAACTCCACCAATCGTTTGGACTCGGCCGATTTTTTGGTGGACGGAGAAGAAGGTACGTCCGAATGGAAATCGGTGCTTTTGAATGTGAATTACCTGCACAGAAAGATCTACGACGAAACTAGATTTTCGATAATTTCTGCCGTGGTGGTCGATTATTGTATGCCAGGGACCACCGGAATAGTCGTATGTGACAGTATTAATGACAAAAACATACAGCGTATTTTTCTCACCGGCATTGCCGACGACCAGGTGGCCATAAACGCCTTCAACGAAGGAACCATCTGTAAATTTATAAAAAAAGGAGAGCCTGGGTTCGAAGCCAAGGTAAGGGAGAGCATAATCAAATCTGTCTACAACTATTTCTATATTTATACCAGCGGTATTTCCAAGTATATGTTCATGTCCGAGCGGAATCACCTAAATGATTCGGTTTTCGCCGACTTCTTTTATAAAAACTGTTGTCAGAGCGAGCTGCAGGAATACTATATGCTGGATGTTTTTGGCAGTTATCTGCTCATGGACGATCATGGAGTTACACATACGCTAAGTGTGTTAACCGAGCGTGAGATGGATCGTCTGGTGGAGGTTGGCCTGGAGTCTGGAGAAATAGCCGACGATGTTTTGAAAAAACTGCAATCCAGAAAATATATGCTGTCTTCCCATAGCCGTAACGGAATGCTGCCGCCCATTTCCGAGTGGGGCAAGTATCTGAGGAGCGCGGAACGCATCGATGGCTATCAAACCTATTATGTGTCGATGGCTGGCAGTGAGATTCTTGATTTGGATTTCAGCGAAATAAAAAGTTTTGATGGTTTTAAAAAGGGGCGTCGGTTATAGTTAAAAAATTGCTTTTGGGAGTGTGAATGTCTAGAGAGGAACCGATTATTTCCTTTGATGGGGTTATGCTACATTATGGGGAAGGGACTCCTGTTCTAAAAAACATTTCAGTTTCTCTTCACAAAAAATCTTTTCATTTTCTCACCGGAGCCAGCGGTGCCGGGAAGACTTCATTACTGAGGCTTTTGTACATGGGCATCAGGCCATCATCCGGTAAATTGAAAATATTTGGCCAGGATGTCTCCGGCATTACCAGGGATGAATTGTTGTGCATGAGACAGAAAATAGGTGTGGTTTTCCAGGACTTTAATCTGCTTAACCACCTGACGGTGTTGGAAAACGTCGCACTACCTCTAAAAGTTGTCGGCGAGACAGAAAAACGTCGAGAAAATCAGGCCAAGGAAATTTTGGATTGGGTGGGGCTGGGCAATTGTTTCAATATGCTGCCGAATGCCATGTCCGGCGGGCAGAAGCAGAGGGTGGCCATTGCCCGCGCGGTCATTACCAGGCCGGAAATTCTGTTGGCCGACGAACCCACCGGCAATGTGGATGAACAAATAGCCACCAAGCTTATGGGGCTCTTTTATGGAATGCACCGGATGGGCACCTGCGTCATAGTAGCTACCCACTATCGGCAATTTGTGGACAAATTCCACTACAATGAGCTGCATATAGAAAACGGTCGTCTTATGGTCGACAAACAAAGTTCAGCATCAAACGGGGAAGTTAAATAGCATGACCAGATCTTCCAATCGTGGCTTTGATTTTGATTTTGCCGACGACAAAACCAATAGATTCGTGCCATTTATTCTTAGTTTTTTGATGTATTCGGTTGCCATTGCGACCATGAGTTGTTTTTTCACCTATGACCTGACATCCGAATGGCGACGGGCTTTGAGCGGCCATATCACCCTGGAATTTCAGTCGAATATCGATGGGGCAGACGAAGAATTTACGCGCAATCAAATAGATGAAATAATACGACTGGTGCAGTCTACGCAGGGCATAAAATCAGTCAAAAAATTACAGGAATCCGATATTCTAAAAGTTATTGAGCCCTGGCTGAATGGAACGTCCATTCCGGACGATTTCCCATTTCCGATTATATTTGACGTGGAGTCCGATGAGGATGTTCGGATCGATTTGTTGTCCCTGACGGAAAAATTATCCAAAATATCGCCAGGGGTTAAGATACATGACCATGCCAATTGGTACATTCCCATCATGAAAATGAGCAACTGTCTATTCTTTTTTGCCGTTTTGCTGTCGATATTCATATTTGCTACCATGTGCGCAACGGTAATATTTATCACCAAAAAAACGCTGGTAGCGCATGAAAATATAGTAAAAATCCTGCAGTTGATAGGGGCTGATAATTCCTATATTTCATCCCAATTCAACAAATATTATTTTGGCATTAGTTGTCGGGCGTCGCTCATATCCATGATAGTTGGCATATCTACGGTGCTGGGACTGAACAACATGATATCTCCCGTCATCGCTTTAAATGCGGTGGCAATGGGCTGTATCGCCATAGCGGTGATTGTCCCCCTGTTAACCGTGGCAATGATTATGGTTACAGCAAGAAAATCCGTAATGTTTTTCCTGCACAACGACGGATGGATTGATTGATGAGGGGCGTTGCTTGGCTTGCGGCGGCAGCGGTGCTCGTTTGGTTATTGGCTTTGTTGATGTTTATGTTTCAGGTGTCCCGCAGTGAAGAAGTAGGCCGTGTATATTGTGATAACGTGGCGATCCTAACTGGTGGCAAAAATAGGATTGTCCGGGGAGTTGAGTTCTTCAAATCCCAGAGGCCACGCAACGTTTTTGTGTCAGGCGTGCACGATAAGTCAACTCTGCGCGCAATTCTGGGAGGAGAAAAGGGGATCGCTGGAGTTAATTTTATTATGGGAAAACAGGCGAAAAATACCCGTGGAAACGCTCGGGAAATAAATGAATGGATTAGTGCCTATGGATTGGAGAAGATCCTTGTGTTGACCTCCGACTATCACATGCCCCGCAGTCTGCTGGAAATCCGAAGGCTGAGCAGCCACACGAAAATATTAGTTGGATCCGTAAAATCCGAATGGAATTTTCAGTTTCTTCTTAATTGTCTTAAAGAATTTCACAAAATAGTGTATATGTATTTGCGTTGGTTTCCAGAAAGATTCGCCCATGGTAATGATTAGATCTGTTATTTTCAACATTTTATTTTTCGCCAGCAGCATGCTTTTAATGATGTCGGCCTTCCCATTGACGCTTTTGGACGAAAAATATGCCTTTGCCTTTTGGAAAATGTTTTCGAAGCTCGTAGATTTTCTTTCCAGAACGGTAGCAGGCATTGGATATGAGATAGAGAATGAACCGCAGGACCTGTCAAAGCCGGTTATTTACGCTGTTAGGCATGAGTCAGTCTGGGAGACCATGGTGCTAATCCATAAATTTAAGCGTCCGATTCTGGTTTTGAAAAAGGAGCTGCTAAACATTCCTTTTTTTGGATCCTTGGCACTCAAAGCCGGCTCCATAGATGTGGATCGCCAGAGTGGCGCGAAATCTCTGATTAATGCGGCCCGCAAAGTAAAGAAGGCCCTGGCGGATGGGCATCCGGTAATAATATTTCCCGAAGGTACCAGGGTGGATACTGGCCGGCACGCACAAATTAAACGGGGGATAGCGTTTTTCTACAAAAACAATAATTGCCCGGTAATTCCTGTGGTACACAATTCCGGCAAATTTTGGCCACGACGGGGGTTCATGAAAAAAGCGGGGAGTATCCGCATGAAATTTCTCGATCCCATATATCCCGGATTGTCTTCGGATGAATTCATGCGCCAACTAAATAGGGTTTTTTATGCGGAAATTGAACGACTTAAAGCTTAAAAAAATACGGAAGTAAACTTCATGTCTTTGGATCTCACGCTTGATAAAATTCTAAAAAAACACGATTTTCTACGGGAACAAATGTTGGAAAATGTGGACAATTCCGAGAATTTCATAAAATTCTCAAGGGAATTCTCCGATCTGGAGCCGTTTGTCCACAGCATCCACCAGTACCAGAAGGTCCTGCGGGATATGGCGGAACTGAGAGCAGATCTGCTGGATCAGGCCGTCGATCTGGAATTTAAGGAACTGGCTAAATCCGAACTGGAGTTGCTGGAAAAATCACTGCCATTATTGGAAAAAGACATAAAGCTTCAACTACTGCCGCCGGATATCGCCGACGACAAAAACGCCATACTGGAAATACGAGCCGGGACCGGAGGAGATGAGGCCGGATTATTTGCCGGAGATCTTTTTCGCATGTACCAAAAATACTCCGACCACCGAGGCTGGAAATTCGAAATTCTAGCGTTTCAGGAGTCGGGGATAGGCAGCCTAAAGGAATCCTCCGCCAGCATTTCCGGCAAGGGAGTCTTTTCCTACTTGAAATTTGAATCAGGAGTACACCGGGTCCAGAGGGTGCCCGTGACCGAGTCCAGCGGTCGGGTACACACATCCACGGCTACGGTGGCTGTTCTGCCGGAGGCCGAGGAAGTGGACCTAAAAATAGATGAAACTGACCTCCGCATAGATGTCATGAGAGCTTCCGGAGCCGGCGGACAGCACGTCAACAAAACCGAAAGCGCCGTCCGCATTACCCACATACCGAGCGGTATTGTGGTGGTGCAGCAGGATGAACGCTCCCAGCACATGAATCGCGCGAAGGCCATGAAAATTCTGCGATCAAAATTATATGAAATGGAAAGGCAAAAGCTTCATTCCAAAAGGGCGGAAAATCGTCGATTGCAGATAGGCGGCGGCGAGCGATCCGAACGCATCAGAACCTATAATTATCCCCAGGGAAGAGTGTCCGATCATAGAATTAATTTGACGCTGTATAAATTGTCGCAAATTATGGAAGGCTATGGCCTGGATGAGATGATAAAAGCTCTGGTGGAGGCCGATCAGGAGGATCGTATTTCCTCCTACCAGGAAGATGAAAAATAGCGGGGCCAGTGACGGAAGATGAAAATCTAGAGTTCCTGCTGCAGGAACTATGCAAAGACTTCGGATTAGAAGCAAAGGTGTTGCGTCGAATGGCGGCAAGCGTGAAACACCTAACCTATGAAAAAATTTTTCGAGATGGCGGTGAACTAGCGGTTACCTTTGAAGAAAAACAGCTTATTCTTCAAATGGTTACCAGATATCGCCAGCGAGAGCCACTGTCGAAAATTTTAAACGAAAAATCTTTCTGGAAACATGATTTTTTTGTGAATCAACACGTGCTAGACCCAAGACCAGAGACAGAATTGATCATTGAGGCCGTCCAACAGCGTTTTGCCCCCTGCGAGCAGCTAAATTTCCTCGATCTCGGGGTCGGAAGTGGTTGCATCCTGCTCAGTTTGCTGGGCGAATTTCCCAATGCCCGGGGAACTGGCCTGGATATTAGTCCCCAGGCAATTGAAGTGGCCATCCATAATCAGCGCCGGCTGGGAAGCAATGGGGCCAGGTTCAGGCTGGGTGATTGGAACGATTTCCCGGAAACGACCGAGAAATTCGACGTCATCGTCAGCAATCCGCCCTACGTGCCAACCAATGATCTAGTTCTGTTGGATGAAAATGTGAGAAAATATGATCCGGTCATCGCTCTGGACGGTGGCCCGGATGGTCTGGACGCATTTTTTGCCATCGGACGATTATCGCAAAAATTGCTAACACAGCACGGATTAATATTTTTTGAGGTGGGGTTTGGTCAAGCTGAAAAAGTAGCCAATATATTGCGGAAAAACGATTATCAACACATAAATATTTTTAAGGATTTCAGTGGAATAGATCGTGTTCTAGTCGCCGCCAGGACGGCACAAATCTAGGCAAGCACAGCCTGGGTCCACCCCATGGAAGCCCTGTTCCGCCTGCGATACAAAACCTCAAGAGACGTCCTTCGAAAGGGAGGTGTTTTCGATAATCTCTGCGTCGCTCCGATGCCCAGGTACCACATATATACCGGGGGACTGCGGTACCAGGATACTAGCACCATTTCCCATTGCAATTTATCCAAAATAAGGGGCGCGCATCCTGCAAATCAGCGCACCAGTCGGATAGCAGAAACGGGAAATGGTATTAGACTTCTTTTCAAACAAAGATATTTCGAGTAATTTATAGGAGCATACGGAGCGCAGGACCGCAGTGTACATGTGGTACATGAGGATCCGAGCACCGGAGCGACGCAGAAATTACCGAAAGAGCGCATGTTTCGAAAGAAGTCTATTATACAACGATGGATTATAGCATACCCAAAGAAACATTTCTAAAAATCCATGTTGCTCCGGGAATAGCTACCGGGAATGGCTACCGGAGACCCGTCGAAAAACGAACCGGAAATTTCGCAAAATTCCCGCATTCTCGCCCCGGCGTCTAACAACGAGTCCCACAACACAGATTTTATTCCAGCCGTTTACTCACCTATGCTTTAACCACCTAGCAAGCCCTTTCCCGCTGATATGATGCTCAAATACAATGATTTCAAGTCCCCTAAACTTCCCCCATTGTTTTTTACGTTTTCAAGAATACAGTTTAGCACATCATACTTATCCAAAAATTCTCTCTCTTTTTTGCTCAGCACATGATGACCACCCAGCAAATTTTCCACATATTCTCTAGACGTAATAATCACGCTCTTTTCTATGGCTTTCTTACTTATATTATTTTTAACACAAAATGCATTGTTTAAAAAATCGAGCAACCTAATGCACTCTTTCGCCATACCATTCACACCCTGTCTCATTGCATACGCATCAAATGTCTCGCGATCCCAGGACTCCGAGTCCACTTTCTCAATATTCATCGCATTCGAGGAAGCCAGCCCCAAACACAGCATAGCGACAGTCATTGCAACTTTTTTCATTGTTTTCTCCTTTTTATTGAAAATTAATTAACCATGACAAAACCAGGCGCAGAGTATCGGAGTTTCATTTTTTCGTCAAGCGTAAAGATATACAATAAAAATATTTTTTTTCTTTCAGCAAAACATGAAATTCAAAATTTGTTAAACAACCAATTTCGAAAAATGCTGAACTTCCAAGCCTAGGCCGTGGTTTTTTGGAAAATGTACTTTTCAACTCTCAATATCTGGCTATTACAATAGCTGTGTTGGGTGCTAGAATGCAAAACTGTTTTTGGCGGAGACAAAATTGTGACCGAGAAAATTAAAATTCGCGGACGGCAGGTGTTGGATGGTGTGGTGCAGATTTCCGGGGCCAAAAATGCAGCATTGCCGCTGTTGGCGGCATCTTTGCTTTCGCCGGAGACTTTGCAGTTGACCAACGTCCCTCCGCTGGTGGATGTTCAGACCATGCTGGCGCTGCTTGGCGAGATGGGAGTGAAATTCCGTGTCCAGCCGACATCCGACTATGCCATGTCCATCGAACTGCAGGCTGATGCCGTGGAATGTTTCATCGCCCCCTATGACATAGTAAAAAAAATGAGGGCATCCATCCTGGTGTTGGGACCGTTGCTGTCTAGATTTGGAGAATGCTGCGTTTCGTTGCCCGGAGGCTGCGCCATCGGGGTTCGCCCCGTCGATCTCCACCTAAGAGGCATGGAGGCACTGGGTGTAAATATCTCCCTAAAAGATGGCTATATCAGCGCCAAAGCTCCGCGGGGATTGCGTGGAGCAGATTTTAATTTTCCCAGCGCCACAGTGACCGGCACAGAAAATATGATCATGGCAGCCGTCCTGGCATCCGGAACAACGGTCCTGAGGAATGCGGCCAAGGAACCGGAAATAGAGGATTTGGCAAATTGTTTAAATCAAATGGGCGCTGATATTTCTGGGCATGGATCCAGCACCATAGAAATACGTGGCGTTACAGGTCTTCGGGCGGCAAAACATGACGTACTTCCGGATCGCATAGAGGCCGGCACCTATGCGCTGGCAGCCGGCATAACCAACGGCGCCGTCGATCTGATTGGTGGTGATTTCAGACGTCTGTTACCGACATTCCTTGATAAAATAACCGAGGCTGGCCTGTGGGTTTCGGATGTTGATGGCGGTATCCGCGTGGAATCGTCCGGCAAAATTTCAGCCATTCAGGTGGAAACTCAGCCATTTCCCGGATATCCAACGGATCTGCAGGCCCAAATGATGGCGATGTTATGCATGGCTGATGGGGAGTCCGACATTTGCGAGACCATATGGGAAAATAGATTCTTACACGTGGCTGAGTTGACAAGAATGGGAGCCGACATAGGAGTTTCCGGTGCCCACGCTCATATTAGAGGAGTTCGACACCTGCTTGGAGCTCCAGTCTTTGCAACAGATCTCAGAGCATCATTTAGTCTTGTGTTGGCAGCTTTGGCTGCCGACGGTGAGAGCATTCTGGATAGAGTTTATCATTTGGACAGGGGGTATTGCGCTGTGAAAAAAAAACTGGCAGGATGTGGCGTTACCGTGGAAAGATTCAGGTGATTGTGGTGGCTTTGCTATGAAACTGGTAGATGATAAAACTTTTGAAAGTGAGGTTCTGGCGGAAGGTCTGGTTCTGGTCGATTTTTACGCCGATTGGTGTGGGCCCTGTCGCCTGATAGGACCGTTTTTGGAAGAAATTCAGTCGGAAATTGACATAAAAATAGTAAAAGTAAACATAGATGAAAGTCCGGAAATAGCTTCCACCTACGGTGTAATGAGCATCCCAACGCTGATTATATTCAAGGAAGGCAAGAAGATTTCCACAAATGTTGGGGCTGCCTCCAGAGCAAGATTAGTCGACTGGATAAAATCTAACATTTCCTAATGTTTCAACAGCTGCAGGATCTTTTCAATGTTTCACGTGAAACATACGATAAATTAGAAATCTATCAACAAACTATTATCAGATGGCAGAGGGGAATAAACATTGTTTCACGTGAAACAATCGATGATTTTTGGAATAGGCACATCGTCGATAGTCTCCAGATTGCAGAATTTATAAAAGGACGCAGGGTTCTAGACATCGGATCCGGAGGAGGGTTCCCTGGGATGGTGCTTGCCATGAGCGGCAATTTCGATGTTACCTGCGTTGAGTCAGATACAAAAAAATCGATTTTTCTGGAGGAAATCGCCCGATTGACCCGGACATCGGTAAAGATAGAAAACGTCAGAATAGAAAACTTTAACGATATAGACTTCGACACGGTGATAGCCAGGGGATTTGCTCCGCTGGCAGACCTAGTCCTCCTTGTCTCCAAGTACTCTCGGCTCGGATACGGCGTATTTCCAAAGGGGGCAGCAGTACAGACCGAAATAAGAAAGGCCGCCCAAAAGCGGCCTTTCACCTATTCCATCATGACCAGCAAATCCGATCCACGCGGTAGCCTGGTGGCGATATCCCTGTTGACACATCCCCCGGAGCAACCAGCTTCGCCATAATTTCCTATCTGCGAGGCAAATAGTCCCAGTGTCTCACTCTTCCTCTTCCGTCTCTTCACCAGCTTCTTCTCCTCCCTCATCTTCGTTTCCTTCCTCAACTACGCCCCAATCGCTAGATTTGACCTGCAAACGTTTAAACAGGTTATTCAGCGCACTTAGTACGTCCTCGTATAATTTGACATAGGTCCGCACAAGTGCCACTGCACTCGTTCCCTCCTCACCAATGTGATAGTGTTCACTAAAGTCCCCCTTATGCGCATCAAGTATATGAATTATTACTCCCAATTTCTCCAAAACATCAATCAGAACCCCAATTGTAGATGTCCCCTCACTTGCCCATGCCACTTTTACTGCGTCCAGGGACTCACTTCTACGCCTCTGGTTCTCTTTAGCCTTTTTCTCTTCCTCTTCCGCTTTCCTAGCCTCAGAAAGTGCAGTCAATGCTTTATTTTCCAGCGCACTCTTCAATGTCACCTGCGTTTTCGTTGTATTCGACAACGCATTATTCACCGGATTCAGGTTTGCGACAGTAGCTTTATCCCCCTTACCCTCCAGCTTTTTCGCCTCATCAACCAAAACCTCACAATTAGCAACCAAAGCTGTCATTATCTTGCTCAGGTCCGCTACGACCTCCTTTTTATCCCCGGCTCCTTCAACCGCAGTCCCCGCACTGGTCCCAGCATCGGATCCACCCAATGCCAGCGTATCGTTCAGCCCATCCAGGTACTTTTTCCCCTTCGCCACCAGGTCCGCAGTTTTCTTCGCGGCCCGGCCCAGGTCATTTTTCTGCAGATTCATCGCAGCTGTGAGCAGACTCGCCAGCCCATCCACCAAAGCTATCAATGGCCCAAACTTTTCCTTGCCGAAGCCTCCCTTGGCACCCAGAGCCTTCAGTTTTTCGTTCAGACTTTTCAGATCCAATATCAGATTATACAATCCTCCTTGGCAATTTGGTCCCATTGCAGCGATGAGCGCCTTCAGAATCTCGGTATTTTTGTTAAACTTGCTGGTAGCACCTGACGGTATTGGCGTCTTCACCATCTTATCCCACGACTTTTTATCTGCCTCTGATAGCCCCTCTCCCTCCGCTTCATTTACCGCAGCACCACCGACCGCTACACCAGGCTTCACCTTGGTCTGGTTGACCTTTCCACTTTCTTTACCTCCGGCTTTCCCCACGGGGATGCCACCGCCTTTACTTTTGAGTGAAGAGCTGACAACTACTTTTTTGCTGTCCTGCCCCCCGGTTTCAGTAGCAAACATATCAGCCACGTTGCAGGGAACAGCAATTGCAACGGCAAGAGCTCCATAGAACACAACTTTTTTCATAACATATCTCCTCGTTTTCACGCACAAAAACCAACGGACTTCCACGATTATGGCAGAACCTATATGGCGTATTCGAGGGCATTATAGGGAACAAATTCTAACGAATAGTAAACAAAAACCCCCTTGTTTTTTGCGATAAAATAAAACGAATGGGTGGGAGACATCCGCCGCATACAATGCTACTCTCGTTCGAGATAAGTAAAATGAGGGAATAAGATGAATATTTTGGTTACCGGCGGCTGCGGATATATCGGTTCGCACGTGATATTGACTCTACTAGCAGCCGGCCACGAGGTTGTGGTCGTCGATAATTTATGCAACTCAGATGTGGAAGTGGTGCAAAAAATAAATTTAATTGCCGATAAAAAAATCATCTTCCACAGGGCAGATATCCGCGATATTTCTGCTCTAGATAAGATATTTCAACAGTATACCCTTGACTGCATATTTCACTTTGCGGGATTAAAATCTGTAAAAGAAAGCGCCGTTAATCCACTGGAGTATTACGATAATAATGTCAATGGCACCCTGACTTTATTGAGGGCGGCCTGCGGCCATGGACTACATAAGATCGTATTTAGCTCGAGCGCAACAGTCTATGGAGATTGCGCTATCCCCTATCGAGAGGATGAGCAACAGGGAAATATTGCCAGTCCCTACGGTCGAACCAAGCAGATAATAGAAAACATTCTGGTGGATCTGGGCGGGGCCAATCCCGAATGGTCCATCGCCATGCTACGTTATTTCAACCCCATTGGAGCCCACGAAAGCGGACTTATCGGTGAAAATCCCCGTGGCATCCCCAATAATTTGCTGCCGCGCATGCTCAATGTGGCAGCTGGAATAGAAGAAAAGCTACTAATCTTCGGCAACGATTATTCCACGCCTGACGGTACCTGTATTCGGGATTACATCCATGTTATGGACCTGGCCTCCGGTCATCTAGCGGCGCTCGACCATATAAACGGTAAAAAAGGCGTTTTTGTGTGGAATCTGGGGACGGGACGCGGTTATTCTGTGGCGGAGGTCGTGGATGCATTTACCAGATCGACTGGCATAAAAATCCCCCATGATTATGTACCAAGAAGACCTGGAGATTTGGCGGAATATTGGGCAGATTGCAGCAAGGCAGAGCGAGAACTGGGCTGGAAGGCCAAAAAAACGCTGGAAGAAGCCGTGGCAGATTCATGGAATTTTGCGAAGTCAAATTCTCCGGCAAAATCGGCATTCGCCGTTGAAAATTTCCGAGATCAGCCAGCTGCAGCCCGCCGTGCAGTCATCGGTGGCAACAACGGCTGAACCGCCCCCATAATGCGGGAGAAGACCCTGGCCGGGGAGCCGGAAGCATCTATCAGCACCGATCTAAAGGAAAAAACCTCCGCCGTCTTCCGGAATCCATTTCTAATGACTTCATGTTCCCCCTTCTGCATACAATCGTAGGCATCCAGATTCAAACTTCTGGTGGACAACCGCCCCATGGACACCTCCGGATCCAGATCAAGTACCACGGTAAGGTCCGGCTCAAAATCCCCCAGCACCATCTTTTTCATCAACATAATATCTTCAGTCGACACATTTTTTAGCACCCCCTGATAGACCAGAGATGAATCGTAAAATCTGTCGCAGATAACGAAAACATCATTTTCCAGCATCGGTTTTATGAGTTTCACGAAATGATCACGGCGAGCCCCAAACACCAACAGGGCCTCACACAGCGGATCCATGTGGGAGGAAAAAGATTTGAGAAGGCTCCGGATGTGCTCACCCACAACCTCCCCGCCGGGTTCCCGGGTAACTTTTACCGACAACCCCCGGGCGGACAGCTCATCGGCCAACAACGACACCTGCGTCGTCTTGCCAACGCCCTCCCCACCCTCAAATGTTATAAACCTGCCAGTCATATCCTTTTATAACTGACAAAGTTTCACCAACCGCTCTCCGGGATGTAGCAGCACGATCGTATCCCCGGGCGCAGCAATTTTATACTCTTCCAGAAGGCTTTTAGCTGCCTTTTCCAGAGATTTTTCTCCGGTTTCTTTCTTTGTAAGAATGGAAGACACTCCCGAGCATAGTCCCGCCTGTCCAGCAACTTCCTGGGACTCAGTCACCAGCACGATTGGAGTTCTAGGCCGCAGCCTGGAGCACCTGACCACGGATTCGAAGGAATCAGTAAACAAGACCAATGCCTTCGCCGAAGAAAATTCAGCTGCATTTTTCGCAGCAGCGCAAAGGGCATCCAGCACCGTCGGCTGCGGCAGTTGAGTATCGTCCTCCAGACGTCGGATACAGGAAGGATCAGCCTCCACATGCCGAACAACCCTGGCCATAATGGACACCGCCTCCATCGGATACTGGCCGGAAGCCGATTCAGCAGACAGCATGGTGGCATCTGCCCCGGAGTATACAGCAGTCGCGACGTCGGATACCTCGGCCCTGGTGGGAGCCGGAGCGGAAATCATGGATTCCAGCATCTGCGTTGCCACTATCACCGGTCGCCCCATGCGATGACAGATATTTATGATCCTGCGCTGAATTGGAGGCACCTCCTCCGGATCCATTTCCACACCGAGATCACCACGTGCCACCATTATGGCGTCGGAGATCTCAATTATGGGCTCCAGCTCCTTTATGGCCATTGGCTTCTCTATTTTTGAGATTATTTTTGCTTTGCCTTTGATAATTGCCCTTCCTTTCTCCACATCGGCGGCACACTGTACAAAGGACATACCAATATATTCGACCCCCAATCCCAGTATAAAATCCAAATCCTTGAGATCCTTGGCCGACAAAGCTGGAATTTTTAGCAGAACATAGGGCACATTAACGCCCTTGCGATTTGAAAGTGGGCCACCGACCAGCACCCGCGTTTCCGCATGCTCTGCATCACATTTGACAACCTCAAATCGAAGTTTCCCGTCATCCAGCAGCATCGTCGAGCCAGGTTCCAGAGCTTCAAATATTTCCGGATGCAGTAGACCAACCCTGGTTGTATCCCCCGGAACCGGACTAAGATCAAACCGGAAAATATCGCCCCTCTCTAAAATGATTTTATCCTTCGCAAAGGTCCCGATCCTCAATTTGGGCCCCTGTAGGTCAGCCAAAATTGTGGTATTATGGTCATAGCGACGGCCAATATTCCGGATAGAATTGTGCACGCTCCGGTGCCAGTCGTGCGTCCCGTGTGAAAAGTTCAGCCTAAATACATCAACACCGCACAAAAATAATTTTTCCAGTTCATCCGGACTAAAACTGGCCGGCCCCACGGTCGCTACTATCTTTCCACTACGATCGCGCTTCATATTTTTCCTCCATCAACAACGTACAACACTATTACAACACCATACTGATTAGTATATAGGAACAATTGGGAATAGTACAAGTCGTGAGATTATCGTATAAAGCTGTTAATCCTATAGAATTCAACAAAAGAGCTTGTTTTTTTCTGCTAACGTATTAACATGTACCACATAGCTGTTAGGGTGTTTGCATGCAGTTCCAATTTGGTAAATATGTCCCTCTCTATCTGGGGCTTGCTCTCTTGGTAAACAACGGAGTTTGCGAAGACGAAGGGCAGCCGGATTCTGGCGTTTCACTTGAAGAAGAGTCTGCGGTACCATCAAGCGAATTCCCAGAGGAAAACGAGTCGCAGGATGAGGAGGCAATTGCTGAGCTAGAAACAGAATCCGCCACCAACCAGGATCCTATTTCGGCAGCTTCCACCGAAGAAATAGCTAAAGCAGAGGAAATGGAGAATGAAGAGCCTGTAACCGACGGCCATCAGTCCTCGACAGAATCGGAATTAGTGGAAGATGAACATTCCGATGGCGAGCTGGAGGAACCTGAGCCAGACGTCGCGGCGGAAGTACAATCTGCAATTGAAGACGGCGGCGCCAACAAAACTGAACAAATTTTAGAACATGAAACTGAACCGGAGCAGGAGCATGAGTCTGAGTCTGAGTCTGAGCAAGATCATGAACAAGAACTCGAATCTGAGCAGGAATCTGAGGCTGAACAAGGTGCGGAACAGGAAAAAGGCAAAGCCTCCCCGGAAGATCTCCAGCATCACGAGGAGCCGATAGAAGAGGTGGATGTGGCGGCCGAAACATCCAACCCGGAACCAGAACCGAAAGCAGAACCGAAAGCGGAACCGAAAGCGGAAGCGGAACCGAAAGCAGAGGCAGAGGCAAAATCAGAGGCAGAAGCAAACCCTGCTGAAACTGCTGAAACTGTTGGAGCAGCAGAAACTGCCGGAGTTAAAGATACGCCAAAGACGCCGGAAGTCGCTGTTACGCCGGAGTCCAGCGATAAATCAAAATCAAAATCATCAAAAG
>JAIRZD010000052.1 GCA_031267415.1 Holosporaceae bacterium | reverse complement strand
ATTACAAAAACGACGATCTTGTATGGTCGTTAATATATGTAGTTCATTAATTTTTGATAGTCAACAATTTTTTTAATAATTTATTCAAAAAACAATATTATTGTGCGATTTGGACAATAAAACCCAAATTTCGACTCCCGTTTACATAGCAGTCAGCGTTTCTGCAGAAACGTCGTCGTAATATATTGAAATCACATCGAAATTTTTTCAGCGGAACAGAGACAGCGGCAGTTCGCCCTGAGGGACGCTCGCTACTCCAGTCGTTTTAGTCGAACTTTTTAGATGGGATTTTAGGCAAATTTTAGAAAAGTCTTCTAAATGAAGGCTTCGCAGCGGAACTAGTCAAATTCTCCGGTCCCCCGATTTTGGAGAATTTCTGGAGAAACGGAGATAAAATTCGGTTGACAGATCCAATATGTCATGCATTTTGCATTAATTTGAAATACATTCATGTCCACAAACGCCTCTGATTCAGAGGGTTCCAAACATCGCTTGCATTTGAGTAAAATTTTATATTCTCCGCGCACATATAAAAATTGGTGGAGTCAGGGGGAATCGAACCCCCGACCTCTACAATGCCATTGTAGCGCTCTACCAACTGAGCTATAACCCCTCATGTGTCCGGACGCCTGAGATTCGGCTTTTGTGGTTGTCGCTGAGCCAAGGCCATCCAACGTGGGACAGCATCCAAGGACAGCCGACTAATTTCACCACGCAAAACACTCCACCCAAAACTCTCCGCCATCAGTCACCTGGACTGCGATGCCGATAATCAACCGGCGAAGGCACAACCATCAGTCACCTGGACTGCGATGCCGATAACCAACCGGCGAAGGCACATAACTGTGGCCCGGCGTTGCTGTCGACCAGGACAGGCGCTGCGCAATACCACAGCACACCATGGCAGCAGAACGGCGTAGACACGAATCCCAACGTCGCCGACATCGTTTATCATCATCCTTATAACTTATCTTTAGGCATTTTCCAACTTCTTATTTCGAAAAAACGCCCCATATGTGCTATAGTTCTGACCTACTATGAGGAATAGTCTCATGACTTTCTGGGCAAAAGTTAAGAATTTTTTCTTCAGTGACGAAGAAGCAGGCTGTGCTGACCACCTCCTGTGTGCCGAAATTGTGCGGGAATACGACATACGAGGGATAGCCGGTGGCGATCTATTCCCGGAAGACGCTTACAACCTAGGGCGGGCCTTCGGCAGTCACGTAATTGAACGCAGTTTGAGGCGAGTATGCGTCGGTTACGATTGCCGCAACTCCTCGAACGAATTTGCAAGGAATCTCATTCGAGGACTAATAAATTCCGGCGTAGAGGTGGTGTCACTGGGCCTGTGCCACACGCCACTGGTCTACTACGCCGTGCACAAGGTCCGGCTGGATGCCGGAATTATGGTAACCGGCTCCCATAATCCCCCGGAATATAACGGATTTAAATTTATGCTGGGGATGGATCCATTTTACGGTAACGACCTACAACAACTCGCCGATAAGTTGCGTCGCAAAGATTTTCTCGAGGGCAATGGTCGCGAGGTGGTCATGAACGACATATTCCCAGGTTATATAGCTGATATAATTAGCGATTTTAACTTTGACCATGATCTGAAAATCGCCTGGGACATCGGAAATGGTGCCACCAGCGACGTCATACAGGTCATAACTTCTAAAATCCCCGGGAAACATCACCTTCTTTTTGAGGAAATGGACGGCAATTTTCCCAATCGATCTCCGGACCCGATTGCGGCCGGGAATATGGAATATTTGTCGAAATTCGTGGCTTACAATGGATTTGATTTGGGATTTGCCTTCGACAGCGATGGAGATCGTCTCTGCGTCGTCGATGCCCAGGGAAAAACGTTGTACAGCGACCAGGTACTGGGAGTAATTGCCACAGATTTTCTAAAAAAAAATCCAGGCGCGCAGGTGATAGCGGATGTAAAATCCTGCAATAAATTATTTGAAATCATAAAAAAATACGGTGGTATGGCAATCATGGAAAGGGTAGGGCACCCATTCATAAAGGTTCGCATGAAAACCTCCGGCGCGCTATTGGCCGGCGAGATGAGCGGACATTTCTTCTTCAAAGATCGTTGGTTTGGATTTGATGATGGCATATACGCAGCGCTCAGATGTCTGGAAATCCTCAGCAACGACCGTGACGCCTTCAATAATCTGGAATATGGATTGGTTACGCCGGAGATTCGCCTGGCCTGTCCAGAAAATAAAAAAAATAAAATCATAGATGATATTAAAAATGAGTTGAAAAAAAAAGGAGTGGATTTTGTTGCCATAGATGGCATACGAGTTTCTTCGGAACTAGGATGGTGGATACTGCGGGCATCCAACACACAAAATGCTTTGTCTCTTAGAATTGAGGCCTATACAGAAGACGCGATGGACAAATTAAAAGATGATCTTCTGAATCTTATGTCTCCCTATGTCGAAAATGTTTCGCTGAATGCCTGGCCGGCCAAATGAAGATAGTATGTCCAGAGATTTTGTCGATTTTTTAAAAAGCAAAATATCCATTGGGGAGGTGGTATCTCGGCGCCTAAAACTCCAAAAATCCGGAAAAGATTTTTGGGGCCTATGTCCATTCCACACGGAGAAGACAGCATCTTTTCGCATCGATCCGGATCGCGGCAGTTACCATTGCTTCGGTTGCGGCGCCCATGGGGATATTATTACTTTTGTAATGGAATATGAGAATTTATCATTTCCGGAAGCACTGGAACATTTGGCTAATACCTACGGAATTCCACTTCCTTCTCCACAGGAAAAACATGTTGATCCCCGGCTAAAAATCTATGCGGCTCTGGGAATTGTTAGAGATTGGTTTGCGGCCAAGCTAGGCGAAGGCTGCGGAGCAAATGCCGCAGAATATTTGGCAACCAGAAACATATCGGACGATTCAATTAAAAAATTTCAGCTTGGATTTGCCCATGACGGAAAAGGTCTGCAATCACATCTAAGGGGCAAGGGATTTTCAAAGGAAGAGCTGTTGAAAACCGGAGTTTTTTACGAATCCAGGTACCAGAGTGATCTTTTCTCCAGATTTGATGGCCGCCTGATGTTCCCAATCTCAGATGCGGCCGGCAGATGCATTGGATTCGGCGGAAGAATTATTCCGGGCCATGGGACCGAAAATAATGTCGCCAAGTACATAAATTCTCCGGAATCGGAGGTTTTTGTAAAGGGGGAGCATCTATACGGCTACCATTTGGCCAGGCGCGGAAAAACCAGGGACATTATTCTGGTGGAAGGATATTTGGATGTTATCGCCCTGCATCAATCTGGATTTGACGGAGCTGTGGCACCACTAGGAACGTCCATCAGCGAACAGCAAATAAATCTCTGCTGGAAAATAACGGATATTCCAACCATAGCGCTGGATGGAGACTCCGCTGGTCTAAAGGCCGCATATCGCTTTTCGGATAAAATGTTGCCACTGGTTAGCCCGGGAAAATCTTTTAGATTTGCGAGATTTCCACAGGATACGGACCCGGATTCCCTAATCTTTAATGGACAAACCGATATTTTTCGGGATGCCATAAATAATGCCGTTTCCTTATCCCAATGGCTATGGGACGGATCTTTTCTGCTGCATTCGTCCGAAACGCCGGAGCAAAAAGTCGCCGTCATAAAAACAATTACTGAAAAAATCAATCTAATTCGTGATAGATCCATCAGATATTTGTACATCCAGGAATTAAGAGATCGAGAAAAAAAATGGACCTTCAAAAAAAACAAATTTCTCTCTCCCAGAGCGAATATCAGGCCTATCACGGCGGCGAAAACAAAAATGGAAAAAATTCTTGTTGTTACTTTGATAAATCACCCACATATTATAGACAGGGTGTCCGAAGATTTTGTGAAACTAAAATTCTGCGATGGAGTGATGGAAAATCTGAAGAACAATATATTGGAATGCTATGGAACACATTACCTAAACGGTGAATTGGGGAAATACGAAGCTGCGATGCTGGAGTTGGGACTTGGTCTTGGTCTTGAAAAACAGTTGCGCGAAGACATCGAATTGCACGCCATGTTTGCCAGCCATGATGCCTCCGACGATGAGGCCCTGGAAGGGTGGGGGAGAGCCTACGAAAGATATTTCTCCCATTCTGGAATCAAAGAAGATTTACAAAAAGCGTCGCAGTCTCTAGAATTGACGTTTGCCGAAGGTGACTGGAAAAGATTAAAGGCTCTAAAGAAAGAAATGTTGCTGGACGATATCAAAAAGCGGGGGAAATCATGAACGAAAAGTTTTTACTCGAGACTTCAATGGAACCCGTTGAAGACAAAGAAAAAATGAGCATCGTTAAGGTGGCGGATTCTCCGGTGGATGAAAACAGCTCTGAACTAGGATTAAAGCGGCTTTTGCTGACAGGGAAGGAGAGGGGATACATCACCTACGACGAGTTAAATGATGTCTTACCCAAGGAAAAATTTTCCACCGAAAAGATAGATGTCGCCATATCCAGCATCTCGGACATGGGCATACAGATAGTAGAAGCCGAGGATGCGGAGGCGCTTTCGGCGGAAAACGACGGTAAAAATCAATCGGATGCCGGCGCCCTTCGGGAAGAGCAGGACGATCTGCTTCGCACAGACGATCCGGTGCGCATGTATCTGCGAGAGATGGGCAATGTGGAGCTTCTGTCCCGCGACGGCGAAGTGGAACTGGCCAAAAGAATAGAGCACGGCTACAACGAGGTCCTTCGCGGATTATGCGAAAATCCAAGGACTTTTGCAAAATTTGCCGAATGGGTTGTGGGGCTGCAAAATAAAAAAATAGCTCTCCAGAATATAGTTCAGCTGGACAATGGAACGTCCGAAAAGGAAGGTCTGGAAGACGATGTCGTTGGCGAAGGTAATTCTTTGGACGATCTGGACAATCTATCCGATGATGACGAGTCCTACGAATCCACCTCGGAGATGGAGGAGGAGGTAATGCTCCCCATGGTCATTTCATTGCTTGAAAAGTCCATTGAATTGCACAATCGCATAGAAAGCATCAAGGGTAGCAGCTCGCCGAGCAGCGCATTTCAGAAATTAAAAACGGAACTTCTTTCTGTCATCTGTGAAATAAAATTAACCCCAAACACGGTGAGCGAACTTTGCGAAGAGCTGTACATTCTCAATAGAAAACTAATAAAAAGCGAGACTGCTCTGCTGAAAATGGCGCAGGACTGCGGCATAAGTCGAGAAGGATTTCTCAAGCATTATTATGGTAATGAAACCAACGAACAGTGGGCTAGTTCTTTTAAAAAAATTTCGTCCTGGGATATTTTTTTCAAAAAAAATTCTGAACAAATAGCACAACACCAGAGCGTTGTTAGGTTTCTGGAGGGCACAGCCTCTCTTCCGGTCAAAATATTTAGGAAGATTGTGTCTAATATACAGCGTGGAGAGCGCGAAACCAGTCGGGCCAAAAAGGATATGATAGAGGCCAATCTGCGGTTGGTAATATCCATAGCAAAAAAGTATACCAACAGGGGACTGCAGTTTCTAGACCTGATTCAGGAGGGAAACATAGGGCTCATGAAGGCGGTAGATAAATTTGAATACCGCAGAGGTTATAAATTTTCCACCTATGCCACCTGGTGGATTCGGCAGGCTATTACCAGATCCATCGCAGATCAGGCAAGAACCATCCGCATACCGGTGCACATGATAGAAACCATAAACAAAATAGTGCGCTCTTCCAGGCAAATGTTCAACGAAATAGGTCGCGAGCCCACGCCGGAAGAGCTGGCTGGTCGCTTGCATATGCCCATAGAAAAAGTTCGCAAGGTACTAAAAATAGCCAAAGAACCCATCAGCCTCGAGTCACCCATAGGAGATGAGGACGATTCACATCTTGGGGATTTTATCGAAGATAAAAATATCGCTCTACCGGTGGAGTCTGCAGTAAATTCCAACCTGCGGGAAACAACCACCTTGGTTTTGGCCAGTCTTACGCCACGGGAAGAACGGGTTCTAAGGATGCGTTTTGGCATCGGCATGAATACGGATCATACGTTGGAGGAGGTGGGACAGCAATTTGCAGTCACCCGTGAACGCATCCGACAAATTGAAGCCAAAGCGTTGCGGAAGCTAAAGCATCCCAGTCGTTCAAGAAAATTAAAAAGTTTTTTGGATTCCTGAGCCTGGAAAAATTTTCTCAGATTGATAATAGACTTCTTTCGAAACAAAGATATTTCGAGGAATTTATAGGAGCATACGGAGCGCAGGACCGCAGTGTACATGTGGTACATGAGGATCCGAGCACCGAAGCGACGCAGAAAT
>JAIRZD010000053.1 GCA_031267415.1 Holosporaceae bacterium | reverse complement strand
AACATGCGCTCTTTCGGTAATTTCTGCGTCGCTTCGGTGCTCGGATCCTCATGTACCACATGTACACTGCGGTCCTGCGCTTCGTATGCTCCTATAAATTCCTCGAAATATCTTTGTTTCGAAAGAAGTCTAATCAAGGACAATATCGATATCAATATTATGGACCAGGGAAAGACTCTGGTCGCGTTGGAAATCGGCCGGTGATTCCCGAGGGACCCCGGTCGTATTTTGCTGTTCGTTGGAACCCTGTCCAGTTCATTTTCATCAGCCATCGTGACAAATTCGTGGCGTTGGCGCCGTTGCTTCTGGCTGAAAATCTGGCAAATCTCGGTTGATTGCGAAAATCTCGGTTGATTGCGAAAATTTTCGGAAAGTGGGTTGCAAAATGTCAGCGAATGGCCTGGTATATTACGTGGAATGTTTTCAACTTCAGGTCGTATTTCTTTTCCAGGTCGGGAATGGCCCGGGCCGAACGTGCGCCTTCGGCCAGATTCCCCAGCCAGTTGTCCACGCAGCCCCCGCGGGCCAGATGCTCTCCGAAGGCAACGTTGCGAGATTTGCCGTTGCTGCAGGTGAGGAAAATATCTCCCAGACCTCCCAATTCCAGAAAGGTTTTCCGCTTGCCACCCATGCAGGTCGCCAATTTCATCATTTCGCCCAATCCTTCCACGATTAATTTTGCAATGGCATTGCTGCCGAGTCCGGATCCGCCGGCCAGGCCGCAGCCCACCGCCAATATGTTTTTGAATACACCAGCGACCTGCAGCCCTATGGGATCATCGATGGATTTTATGCTAGCCATGGAGCTGGAAAGTCGTCTGGCTATTTCCTTCGACAGCCCGCGATTTTTTCCGGCAATATTGACCCCAAATGGTAGATGCCGCACTACTTCATGGGCGAAGGATGGTCCCGAGAAGACGACCAGGTCATTGGCTATGATTTCCTCCATTAGCTCGCTGAGCAACCGTGTTTTTTGAAGGTCGAGTCCCTTGGAGCACAGCGCTACCGGGGCTGCTAGGTGGTGCTTTTTTAGTTGGTGACCGACAACCTCCACGGCTTCGGCTGGCACAGCAATAAATAGCAAATCGACGTCGGAAAGTTCGCCAAAATCCAGGGTGCAGTAAATGTTTTCAGCCAGTGGAACGTCCGAAAAAACATTGGGGTTTATATGGAAGCAATTTATGGATTTCTCCACGGCAGCGGAATCACTTAGCAAAAAAATTTTCTCTGCTCTGGCGCTAAAACACTGGGATAGAGCTGTTCCATAGCTGCCGGCTCCTATTACGCCAATTTTATTGTAGCGATTCATATCTCCACCATAATTAATTGTAAGATTCCTACTGCCTCTGCCATTCTACCATTGAATTTTTATCCCATAAAAGGTGAAAATTGAGTTAGTTATGGGGGCGGAATCATATGCTGCTGCGAACGTCGGGAAAAATTGATTGATTTTGCTGAAAAATCATGTATAATTCCCACTTCAGGAAGATAAATGGAGCTTGTTATGGCAAAATCTGCCACCATGGTTGTGAAGATGCTGAGCACGGCAAATACTGGTTTTTTCTACGTAAAAAAACGGAATCCCCGGAAGCAGCCGGAAAAAATGGAAATGAGGAAATACGATCCCGTAGTTCGCAAGCACGTTCAATTTAAAGAAGCAAAAATAAAATAGGTATTTCCCCGGAGAAGTACCCGTGGCCGTACTCGTACTCGTGGCCGTGGCCGTTGCCTTCGCCGTCCACGCTGTTCAGCCTCGGCCGATCCTTTCCAGGAGCATATCTGTCGACATCGCTCGGATTCTATCCGGCGTCCCTGTGAAAATGTGGAGATGTGGAGAATAAAAAGATGGTAAATTTCGTCATGTGGTTATTCGACTGGCGGGCGGTTTCCATTTTGGCGCAGTATGGACTTTCGTACTGGATGTTGATATACTAACTCCGTTTCCGGGGGTCTGTGATTATACATTGGTGCGATGAATAATTTTGTATTTGCTATAATATTATTTTCTTTGCTGTTCGTCTTCATGTTTTGGAAAAATGTGAAGCGTTATCTGTTTTTCGTCATGAAGGTGTGCCACGATGGCTCCGGTGGAAGCTGCGGTTGCAGTTGCCGTCCAACTTCATCTCCGGAGGCCCACAGGTTTTTATTCAGCGGCCCAGGAAAGTCAGGTGTCGTCCAGCCAACTGCCCGGAGCATTCCGACAGAGAGGGTTGATAAAAGTCTGGATAGGATGAGCTATTTCCTTGCCTTCAATGATGAGCCTTCGACAATGAAATACAGCGCCACACCACTGCAGGACGTCGATCCTGAAGACCTCGCCTAGCTTCCATATCAGCATCACCACTTGCGCGACCTAGCTCCTCTGGGGTATACTGTTCTCTGTGGCTTGCAGATAGCGTGGGCAGGGAGATGGTTTCATATCCGCCCTATTGGTACAGCGCGATTTTATCTGTTGCGGGCCTGGGGTTTTACATAGTAGAGTAAACGTAGAGTAATTCGGGAAGTTTTTCTAGGGGTGATTAGCTCAGTTGGTAGAGCAGCTGACTCTTAATCAGCGGGCCGTGGGTTCGAGTCCCTCATCACCCACCATCTCAAATTTCAGGGGAAATAACAATAAAGCCAGTTCCCAGAAAACGAAAATTTCGGAATTTGTCCCCATTCTGTTCCCATTTTTCAATTTGCTTTAATGCTATTTTGTTGATGGTAGCCGCAGGTGAAAACCGTACCCCGTTGCACCTCAAACTTTAATGGGCGAATTTAATAAAGCAAAATTTTTAGAGAATGCACAGAAAATACACGTCAAGCCGGAGGAAATGCCGATCTATGCAGCCATTCCGGATGCTGAAATTCGTGAAAAACTCGACAACTTTGTTGACTACATGTGAAGCTCAGTGTACTACTTCCGTTTGGCATTACGACGAAGAGCTTCGTACAATCTGTTGTCTGAATATCACTGGTATTGGTTATGATCCAATCTGCGATCACTGCTTTGATTTGGTACAATCTCATTTGAAACAAAAAAGTTTTCTTCCGAGATACGGTCACGGAGGGCATTACGGAATTGGTGAGCCAATTGAAAGTGATCTGCGAGAGTTATATGCCCACATTTCGGCATCGCAAAAATTCATGGAGGGATGGCGAGAATACATCTTCTAATACCATTTCCCATTGTTAAATATCCAAATAATCACTATTGCACAATTGGGCAACAGTGGAATCTTGTAGACAATCAAGAAAAGTCTGTAGAGATTTTTCTATTTCGTCTAGAGAC
>JAIRZD010000016.1 GCA_031267415.1 Holosporaceae bacterium | reverse complement strand
GAATTTATAGGAGCATACGGAGCGCAGGACCGCAGTGTACATGTGGTACATGAGGATCCGAGCACCGAAGCGACGCAGAAATTACCGAAAGAGCGCATGTTTCGAAAGAAGTCTAATGCTTCTTCTCGTTTACTATCAAAATAGAAGGATGTATTATGATTCGGAGTCTTCATTTAAAAGGTAAGTGAGAGTAGTAGTAATGGATTATGTGACGCGATTTGCGCCATCGCCAACTGGGTTCTTGCACATAGGTGGAGCTAGGACCGCGCTTTTCAATTGGCTGCTGGCCAAACACTACGGTGGAAAATTTTTGCTGCGTCTGGAGGACACAGATCGTGTCAGATCCACCGTCGAAGCGGTGGAGGCAATTTTCAAAGGATTACTTTGGTTGGGCGTAACCTGGGACGAGGAGCCGGTGTTCCAGTTTTCCCGTGCCGGGCATCATCGAGAATTGGCCGAGGGGCTTGTGGAATCCGGAATGGCATATCGCTGCTATTGTACAGCCGAAGAATTAAATACCATGCGGGAAACCGCTAGAGCCAACGGAGCATCTCCCAAATATACAGGCGTGTGGAGAGATAGAGATCCGCGTGAGGCGCCTCCAGGTCTAAATTCGGTAATCCGGCTAAGGGCGCCGCAAACCGGAGAAACCACTCTGCATGATCTGGTACAGGGAACGGTGACTGTTAAAAATTCGCAGCTGGATGACATGGTTCTGGTACGTGGCGACGGTACTCCGACGTTTATGTTGTCTGTCGTGGTGGACGACCATGATATGGGAATAACCCACGTGATACGCGGAGACGATCACCTTACAAACACATTCAGGCAATTGCAGATATATCAGGCGTTTGGCTGGGATCCACCAGAATTTGGACATATTCCACTAATCCATGGACCGGATGGCGTTAAACTCTCCAAGCGACACGGGGCGCTGGGCGTCGAAAGCTATCGGGATATGGGGTTTTTGCCGGAAGCCCTTTGTAATTATCTCTTGAAATTGGGATGGTCCCACGGAGATGACGAATTTTTTTCAATGGAGCAGGCCATTGACTGGTTTTCCACAGATAATCTTGGGAAATCTGCCGCTCGACTGGATTTTGCAAAAATGAAAAATCTAAACGGCCGGTACATTCGAGAATCATCACATGAAAAATTGTTGCAGTATCTGTTGGAATTGATGGGCGAAACGTCCGAGGAGGAGCGGGAGCGTCTTCTAAAAGGCATGAATGGACTGAAACAAAGAGCCAGGACATTGTTGGAACTGCGCGACATTGCGAAAATATATGTGGGCGATTTTAATTTTGTTAAAGTGGATGCAGCTTCGGAAAAAATCCTTGGATCCCTGTTGCAAATTTTGGAATCTCTTGAAGAGTGGACAGAAGCTTCGCTGGAATTTTCACTGCGGCGTTTTGTTGAGGTATCTGGCGTATCCTTTGGTGAAATTGCGCAACTGCTGAGGAATGTGTTGACTGGAGAAAAAATTACTCCTAGCATATTCGAAATGCTATGGGTTTTTGGTCGTGGTGAGAGCCTGCATCGAATAGGCGGTTCTTTGTCGATGTAATAGCGGAGTTTTTATGAAAGTTTTAGAAATATTTGTTTTAGCGCTTGCGGTATCCTGCGTGGCTGACGCTTCGTGTAAGGATAAAATTAAAAAATCTAAGGCTACAGCCTCAGCTACAGCCTCAGCCAAAGAAGCAATCAATGTGGAAGACCCAATAACTTTTGATGCGGCTTTGCGTGGGGCTTACAAAAACAATCAGGAATGGCTTGCCAACAATATTGAAAAAAACATTGCGGACGAAAAACTTAATCAAGCAAAAAAGTCTTTTCTTCCGGATGTGTCAGCAAACATTCGTGCTTCAAGATCAAAAAAGAAGGATAAAGAAAGCTATATAAACTCAGGTGAAAGGGAAGAGAAACCTAGCCAGACATCTATGGGCATTAGAATTCACCAAAACATATTCAATGGTTTTTCCAACATAAACTCCATGCGATCCCAGGAACATGAATCAGATGCTGCATTTCACAGATTAAAAGCAAACGAAGAAAAACTAATATCGGACACAATAGAAAAATACGCAGCCGTGTGGGTTGCTCAACAAAAAGTATTGGCCACTAAAAAAATGGAAGACAATCTCCATCAAATAGTTCTTTCCCATAAAAATAGCCTGGATGTGGGCTATGGGACTTCGGCGGAAATCTCAGCTGCCAAGGCCAGTTACCAGGAAGCTCTTTTCAACCGCATCAATGCTGAAACTGAGTTATATTCGGCAAAATCAGAGTTTAAAAAATTAACCGGATTGAGCGCCAGTGAAAATATGAAGCTTCCGGAATTCAACATCCAGCTTCCAAAAACTGTTGATGAACTTGTGGCCAAAGCCAAAAAGTCGAACCATAGAATTTTGTTTCAAAAGGAGGGGATGCTGGCTGCCGAGAAGGCCCATAAGGCGGCCATCGGTAGCCTATCACCGCGTTGCGATTTGGAGCTGAGCGCCGATAGATCGCTGTCAAAGGACGTAACAACCCCGGTGGAACCTCATCGCCTTTCTAGTACAACCTGCAGTGCAGCACTTACTGTGACAATGCCAATATTTTCCAACGGATCCAATGGAGATAGCTATTCAGCCATAAAAATAGCTCGTCAATCTGAGTTGAAAGCCTGTCTGATGTACGAAGAATCAATACAGGAAGTCGAAAAGGATTGCATCATATGTTGGAACAACTACAACTCAGCCAATGCACTTATAGCTGCCAGTAGATCTGCAGTTCAGAGCGCCGAGCATAGTTCCAATGACAACATGGAGGAAACAAACATGGGCATGAAGTCGAATGTCGATGTTTGGGATAAGGAAAATCGATTGTATAAGGCTCGCGAAAATTTTGCAGAGTCCCAGCAGAAAAAAGTGGTTATGGCCATTAAATTGAAAATTCTTACCGGTGAATTAGACGTAAACACATTGTTGAGCCTTATAAAAACTGGGCGTGGGTCAGCGGAATAACATACGGAATAATATAAATAGTATGTATAAATAATATAATAGAGTAGGGGAGAGGCACAGTGGATGAAAAAAAAACCGAGATGTCCCTGGACGAAGTGCTTTCGTCCATAAAAAAGATGGTGATGGATGAAGAACCTCCGGTTTTGGAGCTCACGGATGTCATTTCTGGCGATGGGAGTATAGTTAAAGCCAGCAAGAATGTTGAGACGCACCAGTTGGGCAGTGGCGGGAAAAATCCGGACATGAGCTCGTTTCTTCGTCTCATCCAGGAAAATGCAGATCATCATTTGGAAAATATTTCTTCCAATACCAGGCTGAAAGAAGAAATAGTGGAGTCATCGGAAGTAGGATCTGAAAAAATAAAAGCAAAAAAGAATGAGGATGCGGAGGCAATTAATTGCGTGGTTTGTTCGCAAATATCGCCGCCCCAGAACGATTCCGCCGTTGCTAATGTCGATATAATGGATATCGACAATAATAATACCCGCGGCATAAACGACACCATAGAAGGAGTACTAACCCAGGTGATGCCGGAAATAGCCACTCCGATTATTCAAAAATGGCTGGATAAAAATCTCCAGAAAATAGTTCAGGATAAAATCGAAGAAGAAGTGCGGCGGTTATTCGGTAACAGTAGTTTTCACTAGACTTCTTTCGAAACATGCGCTCTTTCGGTAATTTCTGCGTCGCTAGAAGTCTACTAGATAAATTGATTTTTTCGAACGAAGGAAGTCCGAAGCTCCCAATTTGGGATCTAGCTTTGCTTGGATCATGGGTTTGCCAGAGCATTTGGGCCATGTGGTTGCCGAAGCCGACGAAATCTGCAAGGCTGGTTGCTGTGCCGATATTTGCGTTGCTGTGCCGATATTTGTTGCGATATTTTGCGGTGTTTTGCGATATTTGTTGTAGGAATAATTATTATATAATCGAAATTATGTAAAGCGACATTGCAAAAAAAGACTTCTTTCCAAACAAAGATATTTCGAGGAATTTATGGGAGCATACGGAGCGCAGGACCGCAGTGTACATGAGGATCCGAGCACCGAAGCGACGCAGAAATTACCGAAAGAGCGCATGTTTCGAAAGAAGTCTAAATAATAATTGGCTGTCCAGCAGCCACACCACTAACAACCCGCTATTAAAATTATTAATTATATGCTACAACTTCAGGCGCAGAATTAGGGGAGTCAAATGCCGCCACATAATCAACAAGTTAGGGCTGCGGCAATTCCGAGAACAATATGGATACTCGGAGCTGTAAGCTTCTTTTCGAACTCCTCCTCGGTGATCATAACTGCCCTTACGCCTGAGTTTGTTATACATTTATTGGGATCTACTCCGGAAATCATGGGATACATCCGCGGTTTTTCCGAGTCTTTATCCTATTTAGTCAAGCTTTTTTCTGGAGTGTTCAGCGACTGGCTTGGGAAACGAAAAATTTTAATTCTAATCGGCTATTCCTGTGCCGCCATCGCAAAGCCGATGTTTGCCATGTCGAAGGGCCTTGGGCTTTATATATCAGCCCAAATCCTGGAAAGAGTAACCAACGGCCTCCGGGATACGCCACGGGATGCCCTCATCGCCGACTGTGCGCCAAAGGAATTAAAGGGAGAAAGCTACGGCATTCGCCAAAGTTTTGCATTCTCTGGTTCCATGGTGGGAACAGTTCTATGCTACTATGTATTATCCAAATGCAGCGGAAGCTCGGCTGAAATCATAAGGATGGTATATCTGCTGGCGGCGATACCAATTTTTGTGGCTGTGGCATTGATATATTTCGGTATCAACGAACCGCGGGACATAATTAGTCTAAAGGATCGGAAAGGTTCGCCCATAAAAAGATCAGATGTTCGCCAACTGGGGCAAAATTTCTGGCGCTATGTGATGGTATGTTTTGTCTTCATGTGCTCCCGCTACAGCGAAGCGTTTCTTACCCTAAGAGCCCAGGAGATGGGATTGGAACTGCGCTACGTACCGCTAATATTGGCGGTAATGTTTTTATTCAACGCGCCAACTTCCAGAATCGTTGGTTCCTGGTCCGATCGCCATGAAAGAAAGATATTCCTTGCCGTTGGCTTCTGCATGATGATGACCTCCTGTCTGGTATTGGCATTGGCGACGGAAGTGTGGCATCTGGTGGCCGGGGTGGCTATATATGGTGTACACTACGGTGCTACTCAAGGAACTTTCTACGCCATGGTGGCGGATTATTCTCCTCCACAAATAAAAGGTACATCCATTGGCATATTTAATTTAGTATATTGCCTAGGCACCTGCGTTTCCAACGTAGTTACCGGGAAACTATGGACCATCTACGGCGCCAGCGACGCTCTGATGGTAAATGCCGCCATTGCGTTCATTGCCGCCGTTGGTATCATGTTCGTAAAACCAAATAAAGTAAAAGGGAAGCTGCCTGCATGAAAGAAGAAAACAGAAAAGTCTTTGAATCCATCGACGATATCTTCGATTTACTGCGGAGGTTTCTTTGACCTCGATTCCCTAAAAAAACAGGTCGCTGAATTGGAACTTCTGAGTGCATCTGAAGACCTCTGGAAGAACCAGGAGCAGGCGCGGGATTTGCTGCGGCGAAAATCGTCCCGGGAGGAAGCGCTGTCGCGTTTTTCGAAGGCAGAAAAAGAGTTTTCCGATCTGCAAGATCTGCTACAGCTGGCGGAAATCGAAAACGATGGCTCATTGACAACCGAAATCGAAGGTCACATCCGAAAATTCCACGAATACATGAAAATATATCAGCTGGAATGTTTTTTTTCTGCCGAAGCGGATCACAGCAGCTGCTATCTGGAAATTCATGCCGGCGCCGGTGGAACCGAGGCCCAGGACTGGGCCCAAATGTTGCTCCGCATGTACCTACGCTGGTCTGAAAAACACGGATATTCCACTGAAATGCTAGAGGAAAGCGCCGGAGAAGAGGCAGGCATAAAATCATCCACATTAAAAATAGATGGAGCAAAGGCCTATGGCTGGTTGAAGGGAGAGGCTGGCATTCACAGGCTGGTACGCATATCTCCATTTGATTCCAATGCCAGACGGCACACCAGTTTTGCTTCTGTGGGAGCATATCCGGTGGCTGACGATTCCATAAATATCGAAATTAATGAAGGAGATCTGCGCATAGATACCTATAGATCCTCCGGTGCCGGCGGGCAGCACGTCAATAAAACCGAAAGCGCCATTCGCATCACTCACCTTCCGACGGGAGTTGTTGTGCAGTGCCAGACGGATCGTTCCCAGCATCGAAACAGAGCCATTGCCTTTGATATGCTGAAATCCCGGCTCTATGAATTAGAATTAAGGAAAAAAGAGGAAAAATTAAATTCCATCGCCAAGGATGAAATAGGCTGGGGACGGCAAATCCGCTCCTATGTCATGCAGCCCTACCAAATGGTCAAAGATCTGAGGACCGGCTGCGAAAACGGAAACGTTTTGGCGGTGCTGGACGGAGATATAGATGAATTCCTGCAAACTTCTTTAAGTGCAAGAGTGCATTCGGGAGGAGATACGTAAAATTTCCATTTATAGCATGTTATATCATGCATAGTAATTATAATAATTATATCATGCATAATAAATTGAGTAAATTGAGTAAATTGAGCTTCCCGAAAACAGGCTATCTTTTTGCCATAGCGGGCGTTTTTTTGTACTCTTTTTCAGATGCCATAATGAAGTATTTCATACCGATTTATGGAGTAAATCAGATAACTTTTCTGCGCACCATCTGTCGTTTTCTTCCGCTGCTATGTTTCTCTGCCTACGCAAAAATAAATCCACTTAAAACCAGCAGAGTTGGAGAAAATATTCTTCGATCCGTATTGGCTTCCATCGGAACCTACGCATTTTTGCTGGCCTACAAACACTCCGCCATGGTCGACGTCATAGTGATAGGCTATACGACATCCATTTTTGTGATACCCATGAGCGTATTACTCCTCCATGAAAAATTACATCGGCGGGATGCGCTGGCCATCGCCATCGGATTTGCGGGCGTGCTGTTGGCGTTTCGGCCAGGATACGGAATATTTCAGTCGGGAATTATGTTTGCTGTAATAGGAGCCATTATTGCAGCGATGAATCAGGTGATCATCAAAAGACTTTCCTCCACCGACAGTGAGGTGACCATAATTTTTTATCACCACATATCTCTAATTTTGATGTCACTTTTTTTTGGCGGTGGCGAATTTATCGCTATGGACGAAGTGGACTTGGCCTATATTGCAGTCGGCGGCATAATCGGAACGATCGCCCAATACTGCATGGTGCACGCCTTCAAATTATCCACCAGTTCTAATGTGGCATCTGCTACCTACTTTATGCTAATTCCAGCCACCATTCTGGATTTTTTTGTATATGGCAAGATCCCAGACATGTACATAGTCGCCGGTCTAATTCTTATTCTTACGGGAATCATTCACTGCGCCAAAGCCAAAGCGGCAGATCCTAGAGTTCCTTCCAGAACTCCTTAACCTTGGAAAAAAAACCGGACGATTGGGGATGAGGATCGTTTTCTTTTTCCCGATCGAACTCCATCAGCAATTCTCTCTGTTTTTTGGTAAGATTTACCGGGGTCTCTATTTTGGCATGAATATGCATATCGCCGCGCAGAGAACTCCGGACCACGGACATGCCTTTATTGCGCAATTTCAAAATACTCCCAGACTGGGTGCCAGCTGGAATTTTGACCACCGCCTTTTTGCCATCTATGGTTGGGACCTCGACTTCGCCACCGAGGGCGGCCGTCGTTATGGGAATAGGCACGTCGCAGTGGATACCATCCCCATCACGGCGGAACAACTGATGCGGTTTAATGGAAATAAAAATATACAGGTCTCCAGCGTTACCGCCCCGAAGTCCCGCCTCCCCTTCCCCGGACAGGCGAATACGGGCGCCGTCATCTATGCCAGCAGGAATGGATACGTTGATGTTTCTTGTTCCAGCAAGACGACCAGCTCCACGACAACTTTTACAGGAATTTTCTATGATGTGTCCGGTACCGTTACAGGAAGCGCAGGTTTTTTCCACCGAAAAGAATCCCTGGGTGAAACGCTGCCGTCCACTACCGCGACAGGATGGGCAGGCTTTCGGTTTTTCTCCCTTGGCTGATCCACTGCCGCGGCAATCTTTGCAGGACAGATTAGTTTTTACTTTTAGATCCAGGCTTTTTCCGTGAAATGCTTCCTCCAGGGTTATTGTAACGTCGTATCTCAGATCAGAGCCCCGCATGTCTATGCGGCTCGAACGCATGGAGGAAGATTCGGAGAAAAAATCCTCGAATATGTCAGCAAATCCCGACGAGGAACTAAATCCAAATCCATCGGAATAAAATTCGCTCCGATCGTTAAACCCGCCGCCACCGGAGGCAGCGTTTTTATAGGCGTTGTGTCCGTAGCGATCATAGGCCGCCTTTTTCTGTGGATCCTTTAGCGTTTCGTAGGCCTCATTTATCTCTTTTATTTTCGTTTCGGCTGATTTATCTCCCTTGTTTCTATCCGGGTGATGTTCCATCGCCAGTTTGCGATATGCTTTTTTTATCTCGTCGTCGCCGGCTGTCCGCGCCACGCCAAGTGTTTCGTAGTAATCCTTAGACATGTTTTAAATCCTAAATCAGAGAGGGAAAATGCCCGCCGCTGGCAATGACGCGGCAGGCAAATAGAATTCTCAAGCCAAGAAGGGGCTATTGGCTATCCTTTTCGGTAAAATCAGCATCAATGACTTTGTCGTCCTTTTCCCCATTGGGAGACGAGTCCGGAGCCGCGGCACCACCCTCCCCTGCCCTCTGATGGATAACCTCTCCGGCCTTGGACATGGCAGAAAGCAATTTTTCCGAAGCCTCTTTAATGGCCGTAATGTCTTCTCCATCCAGGACGCCTTTCAGCGACTCGGAGGCAGAGGTAATGTCTGTTTTCATTGCTTCAGGGATCTTGTCCCCGTTTTCTGCAAGAAGTTTATCCGCTCCGTTCGCCAGTTCCTGAGCCGAATTACGCTCCTGAATCAGATCCCGCCGTTTTTTATCCTCCTCGGCATGGGCTTCGGCGTCTTTTACCATCTGATCTATCTCGGCATCCGATAATCCACCAGAGGCTTTGATGCTAATGGCCTGTTCTTTCCCCGTTGCCTTGTCCTTGGCTGATACGTGCACGATGCCGTTGGCATCGATGTCGAAGGTAACTTCAATCTGCGGTCGTCCACGCGGCGCCGGAGGTATATCCCTAAGATCAAATTGACCCAGCAGTTTATTGTGTTCTGCGATTTCGCGCTCCCCCTGGAAAACCCGTATGGTCACAGCCTGTTGATTATCCTCGGCCGTGGAAAAGACCTGGCTCTTTTTACTGGGAATCGTTGTGTTGCGATCGATGAGCCTGGTAAACACGCCGCCGAGGGTTTCTATTCCAAGGGAAAGTGGCGTAACATCCAGCAGCAACACGTCCTTGACGTCGCCCTTCAGTACTCCACCCTGGATTGCAGCTCCCACTGCCACCACTTCGTCAGGATTCACTCCCTTGTGTGGCTCTTTCCCGAAGAATTGCTTGACATACTCCACAACCTTTGGCATCCGGGTCATTCCGCCCACCAGCACCACTTCGTCCACGTCCTTCGCGGATATGCCGGCATCCTTAAGTGCTGCTTTACAAGGCTCCATGGTGCGTTTTATGATATCTTCCACCAGAGATTCCAGCCTGGCCCGGGTCAGCTTTGTGGCCAGGTGCTTTGGCCCCGAGGCATCGGCTGTGATGAACGGCAGATTTATTTCCGTCTCCATGGCGCTGGATAATTCGATCTTGGCCTTTTCTGCGGCTTCCTTGAGGCGTTGCAGGGCCATACTGTCGCCACGGAGGTCGATGCCGTTTGATTTCTTGAATTCGTCGGCCAGGTAGTCGATAATTCGGCGATCGAAGTCCTCTCCACCCAAGAAAGTGTCGCCGTTGGTTGCTTTCACCTCGAAAACTCCGCCGCCAATTTCTAAAATTGACACATCGAAGGTCCCGCCCCCAAGGTCGTACACAGCTATGAGCCCAGAGTTTTTCTTATCCAGACCATAGGCCAGAGCAGCGGCCGTCGGTTCGTTTATTATCCGCATGACATTCAGCCCGGCTATCTTTCCCGCATCCCGGGTAGCCTGTCTCTGCGCGTCATTGAAGTATGCCGGCACGGTGATCACAGCCTCTGTCACCTTCTCGCCCAAAAAATTCTCAGCACTCTCTTTCATTTTCTGTAGAATGAAGGCGCTGATCTGGCTCGGGCTGTAGTCACTTCCCCGGGAGCTAACCCAGGCGTCGCCGTTACCCGAGGCAACGATATCGTAGGCAGCGGTATATTTGCTCAAATAATCGTCGTTCCTCTTGCGGCCGATCAACCGCTTGATGGCATAAAAAGTATTTTTATAATTGGTGACGGCCTGCCTTTTGGCGGCATGTCCCACTAATTTTTCCTGGGTTTCCGTAAACGCCACCGTCGAAGGAGTGGTTCTAAACCCTTCTGCATTTTCGATGACCCGCGGATTCCCTCCGTCCATTATGGCTACGCAAGAATTTGTCGTGCCAAGATCTATACCAATAACTTTACTCATAATAATCCCCTTTCATAGGCAAATTAAAATCACAAAACCCAACAATGGCATTCTGCGATCACTAAAAAATACAGCAGAACCCTAAAATAGGCATCCCACCATTCCCGGAACCATTCCGAGAACGAAGCCATTATACACCCATTAGCAAAAAAAACAACAGTATTCCAACGGACGTTTCATAAATTTTTTGTGATCTAGGTTTGCGCTTAATTGCCATGAAGAAAAATCGGCGGGCGCCCCCACCGTATCACGCTCAGTTACTACCAGACTTCTTTCGAAACAAAGATATTTCGAGGAATTTATAGAAGCATACGGAGCGCAGGACCGCAGTGTACATGTGGTACATGAGGATCCGAGCACCGAAGCGACGCAGAAATTACCGAAAGAGCGCATGTTTCGAAAGAAGTCTACTATTAAATAGTTGACGGCGCCTCCTACTTCAATTCCATTACCTCCTTCACCCTGAGGGCTAACTCCTTCAGATTGAATGGTTTTGCAAGAAAATGCACCTTGCTGTCGTTGGCCAACGATTCTCGAAAATTATCCTCGGTATATCCGGAAATAAATATCACCTTCATGCCAGGATTATGTTTTTTTATATTTTCCATGAGGGTTGGACCGTCCATTTTGGGCATAACCACGTCCGTTATTATGAGATCTATGTGATCAGCTTCCTTTTGGATAAATTCCAGGGCCGATTCGCCGTTGGCGGCTTCAATGACACGATATCCCTTGTCACGGAGAGCTCTGGAGCTGAACATTCGAACTGCGTCTTCGTCCTCCACCAGCAGAATAGTTCCGGTGCCGGTGAGATCCACCATTCTACTGCTATTTATCTTTTCGTTGTCGTCGTCCAAAACGCTGTCGCCGCTGGGCAGGCTTACCGGGAAATATAAACTGAACTTGGTGCCCTCCCCTACTTTGCTTTCAATGGATATAAATCCTCCGGTCTGGTTTACTATGCCGTAGACAGTTGATAGTCCAAGGCCGGTGCCATGGCCCTTTTCTTTGGTGGAAAAAAACGGATCGAAGATTCTATTAATATCTTTTTCCGGAATTCCGGAGCCGGTGTCCGCGACTTCTATGAGCACATAATTGCCAGGCGGCATGGTATCTCCCCGCAGAAATTTAGGCTCCCGCGTCACGCAGGGAAAGGTTTGAATACTTAATGTGCCACCATCTTTCATGGCATCCCGAGCATTAACTGCAAGATTTATGATGACCTGCTCGAATTGTATTTGATCAGTTTTTATAAATCCAACGTCGCGGCCATGAATTACCTTCAGGTCAATGCGCGCTCCCAACAGCCTTTTGAGCAGAGCGCAGAGATAGCTGATCATATCCGTCACATTTAAAATCTTGGGCTGCAGTGTTTGTTGCCTGGAGAAAGCCAGCAGCTGCTTTACTAAATTAGATGCTCTGTTGGCATTCTGCTTGATCTGCATCACATCGTTGAAAGCCTGATCCGAGGGCATATACTTTTCCAGCAAAAGATCGCAATAGCCGATCATGGCGGTCAGCAGATTGTTAAAATCATGGGCTATTCCACCAGCCAGCTGTCCCATGGCCTGCATTTTTTGGGACTGGAAAAAACGATGTTGAAGTTCCTTCGTTTCAGTAACATCGACAAAATATAAAACCAAACCATCGTTTTCCCTGGTTCGCTTGCTTTCTTCTATCTTGGTGGCGTACACCATCAGGGCTTTTTGGGGTTGCTGACTAAACTGAATTTCGAATGGCGCCAGCGATTTTGAGACCCCTGTCATGAGTTTATATAATTTTTCTCGCACCACTTCACGCTGATCGTCGGCGATAAAATCCAGAAACGAGATGTGATCTATTTTCTCCACTTCCAGAAAATTTCGAAGCCTAGCATTGGAGGAGTGCACTTCTTCTGCGCCGTTGGTAACCAATATGCCAACCGGAGCATCTTCAAAAATATGTTCAAAGTACAATTTTGTCTTGCCCAGGGCCTGAATTAAATCCCCACTCCGCTGCGCTTCCTTCAGAACGATGTAGGTTTTAACTCCGTTGATCCCATCCGCTATAATTTGTCGAGCCACCAGATCTACGCCATCTCCAAGCTCAGATTTCAGAGTTAGTTTTGTGGAGATGCCGACATCTGTTTTGTTTTTCTTAAATCCGCCGCCAGCGGAGCCATCACTACTTTCTCTAACAACATATTTGCCGAGTTCGCTGCCGATGAGGTCTTCCACCTTTAGTCCTATCCAATAGGAAAAAGTATTATTGCAAAAAATTATGCGATCATCTTCATCGAGACAGAAATAACCAACACTGGACTTATTAATAACATTCAATAAAAATGTACTATCCGTATCGATGGATTCCACCTTTGCGTTGGATGGAGTGAGATCTATGATGGTCCAACAGAAAAATTCATTCTGTTCGGCCAATGGCGATACTGCAATGCGCCAGAGCGAAACATTTTCCTTGTTCAGTCTCAGAGGGATATCCACATGGGTTTGTTTCATGTTCTGGGCTGATATCTGCAATTTATGAATGGCTTCCACCACCTTCGGATATTTTCCAAAACACTGAATAAAATCCGATATGTTTTTTATCTTCAGCCCAGGAAATAGGCTCTGGGCTATGCGATTGATGAAAACGCATCTGCCACTGGAGGAAAATATAAAAAAGGCAAATACCGAAGCATCAAATCCGCCGGCCATGATGTCCTTTTGGAACATCACCAACTGATTCTGCTCCTGTAGGCGACGAATTTTTCCGGAAAATAAAACGCATATTACCCCGGTTATAAACATCAAAATTATCGAAAAATAATTTCCATCCAACAGAACGGCAAGGATAAAGCATACGAGGAAAACGCAGGCCATGGCTACGCGATTGAAGGAAAATAGCCCCTTGGCCAAATAATTTTCTAATCCAACAAAAATCATTCTTTTTCCCCTGATTTTTGACCAGAGTAATCATGGATTAGCGAAAACACAACCGCCGCCAATAATATAGTGAATATTATGGCCAGATACATGGACGGACTAAAATATAAGTAATCGGAAACTATCATTTTCAGCCCCACAAGACACAGTACCACACCAATGCCACTCTTCAAATAGCGGAATTTATCCACAAAAGTCGCCAAAATCATATAAAGCGATCGAAGTCCAATTATAGCAAAAGCATTGGATGAGTATATTATCAATTTATTTTCCGTCACCGAAAAGAGAGCCGGAATCGAATCGAATGCAAAAATCACATCACAAACTTCCAAACAAATGATTGCCGCCGTCAGGATGGTTATCATTATTTTCCCATTTTCAAAAATTAGAAACCTGCCGCCATGATCTCCGGCGTATATTTTAAAATATTTTTCCAATCGTTTCAGAAGTGCATCGTTTGGTCCAACAGATTTCCGGAAAATTGCCTGGAAACCGGCGAACAATAGCATCAAACCAAATAGAGATATCATAAAATGAAAGGATGAAATAATTTGCCCCAAAAGGCATATCATTATCAACCGCAAAACTAACGCACTGCAAATTCCGACGAAAAGCAGCCTTCTTTGGTATTCTTTTTCTATTTTAAATTTTTGAAATATAAGCAGAAACACGAAAATATTATCGACACTCAGTGATTTTTCCAGGCAGTAGGCAGTTAGATATTCAAAAAATGCATCCAGACCATAGAAAACGTACGGAAAAACAGAAAACCCAAGCCCTAAAAATATCCAGAGAAATGTGAGAAACATTGCCGACGATGGCCTGGGATGCCTTTCTGTGTAGTAGAAATCCGCCGCCACCAACAGCAGTATCAAAACACTAAATTCACTAAAAAAAATGATATCTTTCAAAACGAAAAATCCCTCTCCCTGCGCCATATCCTAGTCATTCGGAGTTTAAATTTTGTTAATTTGACCAGAAGTACCACTGCCGACATCCCGCTATTAGCTCTACAAAATATGGCAATAACTTCGCAGCCATAGGTTTGTTTCCGTTGAAAGCTTATCAGCTACGGAATCAAGTACCAGTTGATGGTAGCGATTAAGCCAGGCAATTTCTTCCGCTGTTAGCAGTTGCGGTAGCATAAAATTCATGTCAAAAGGAACCAGTGAAATAGTTTCGAACATCAAAAATCCGTCCATGACCTCCGAAACCATCATCATGTTTTCCAATCGAACTCCGAAGTCGTTTTCCAGATAGCACCCGGGCTCGTTGGACAGCACCATTCCATGTTCGAGCGGAATATCATTGCAGCTGGCCAGGGCCATGGGACCCTCATGAACGTCCGCCATATATCCAATGCCGTGGCCGGTGGAATGGTTATAATCCAGGAAACGACCCCAGAGAAATTGTCGAGCAAGAGAATCCAGCCGTGCCCCCCCGGATCCTGCCGGTATTTTTGCCGAAGCCAGGGCAATATGTCCCTTCAGCACCAAGGTATACAATAGCCTGGGTTTTTCCCCGGGCTCTGTAAAACAAATGGTACGCGTGATATCGGTGGTGCCGTGCTTATATTGCCCACCGGAGTCCAGCAGCAGGATTTTTTCTATTTTTTTATGGCAACTTTTATTGGGAGAATAGTGAACAATGGCGCTATTCTCATCGGCAGCGGCAATGCATGGGAAACTTTCACCCAGAAAATTCGGCTGCATCTTTCTGAAATACAATGACTTTTCGGCAGCGGCCAGCTCCGTAACGCCATTCGCCTGATGTGTATATATCCAGTGCAGGAAATTAATTAAAGCCACCGAATCCTGCAGCGCAGCACATTTAATATTTGCCATTTCGCCGGTGGTTTTGAGTGCCTTTGGAAGAAGGCATGGATTTCTTATGGGCAAAATATTGGGATGCTGAATACTCGCCGGAGTTTCATTGGGATCCAGACCTATCAGATGGTATTTTTTCAGAACATCCCCCAGGCGCCCTTTGCTTCTTATGACATTCGTCTCATCAAAGACATAGGATTCGTCAAGATAGATGGCCATTTCGTCATCCTTGGTTACCAGCAAATGGCCCAGAACCAGCGGAGCATAGGCCGCTTCCAGATCCCGCACATCCATAACCCAACAGACACTGGACGGATCGCAGAGCAAATAGGCGTCCAGTTTGTGTCTAAAAATTACTTCGCGAACATATTCCAATTTCTCCTTTGTCCTGTTGATTGGCATATGATAAATGTGCAATTCCCTGGGGGGCACAACTATGCCCAGCGTTTTCCTGAGATCCAGGGCGGTCCATTGGTGCAGCGGAAGAGCTTCCTGTAGTTTTTTGTATTCTGCATGACTATAGAAGCGAGGATCGTAGCCAATCGCCACATCGGGAGGAATATTCTGGCATATCCAATCCACCATGGGGAAAAATTCATGGGGAAATATTTTGAATTTGCTGGGATCCACGTATTTTTTCGCGGCAACCGTGTAGCGGCCATCCAGAAATAGAGCGCCCGCGTTTTCTGCAACCACCACTGATCCAGCGGATGCCTCCAACCCACCAAGGACCCGCAGTATGTCATCACAGGGACTCACGCTTCTAGACAAAACTGTCTTTTTGTATATCAGAGCCCGCCGCTGATTCATTCCGAAACCCTTTACTTAAAAATGCTGTGGATTATTTTTTTTAGCGACATTGCAGTGCATAATGTGCTCCTCCGGCAATTCCGACAGAAACCTGGACGGAAGGTTGGATTGCCACTGATTATACACTTTTCTATTAATGGCATGGCTGATGAAAACATATTTTTTGGCCCGGGTAATCCCCACGTAGGCTAACCGCCGCTCCTCCTCCAGCGTGCCCTCCTGCAGACTCATGCTATTTGGAAATACACCCTCTTCCCAGCCCACCAGAAAAACGGCGTCGAATTCTAGCCCCTTGGCGCTGTGTAAAGTCATAACGCTCACCAGATCCTCGGTTTTAGAGCTGCGGGAGTCCGTAACCAGACTGACGTGTTCCAGAAAAGACGGAAGATCGTTAAATTCTTCCAATGCCGGCAGTAATTCTCGAAGATTTTCTAGGCGAGCACTGGATTCCAATGTGTTTTCGTGAATCAGAGCATTCATGTATCCGGTTTCGCTCAGGATTAATTTCGCCGCCTCGGCCGGTGACAGATCTTTTTTCGACTGCATGGACTCTATAAAATCGATGAATTGCGATAAGGACGAAACCAGCGATGATCGCAGTTCGCCATCTCGCAGCATTTTTTGAGTTGCCCGGAATAGCGGTATGTTTTGTTCCAGGGCAGTGGCGTGGATTTTGGCCAGAGCGGCTGCTCCGACGCCGCGACGTGGAATGTTTACGATTCGTTCAAAAGCCAAACTATCATTCTGATTACATATGAGCCTCATGTAGGCAATTACATCCTTGATTTCCTGGCGATCGTAGAATTTCAATCCTCCCACAATTTTATAGGGGACACCGTAGGCCACCAGACGATCCTCGAATTCTCTGGTTTGAAATCCGGCCCGCACCAGAATGGCCATGCCTCCAAAATCCAGATTTCTTCTGCGGAGAGTCTCTATGTGGTCAACGACAAATTTAGCCTCATCGAATCCGTTATAGGCTTTGTATATCAGCAACTTTTCACCATTGTCGCCATCGGTCCATATGGTTTTCCCCAATCGTTTTTCGTTGCAGGCTATGAGGCCAGACGCGGCGCCGAGGATATGGCCACCGGATCTATAGTTCCGTTCCAGACGAACGATTTCTGTGTTCATGAAATCTTTTTCGAACCTCAGAATGTTACCAACCTCGGCTCCCCTCCAACCGTAGATTGCCTGATCGTCGTCTCCGACGCAGCATAATCCGGAGCCCGTTGACGATAGCATCCGTAACCACATGTATTGGGCCGCGTTGGTGTCCTGGTACTCGTCAACCAGTATGTATCGGAATTTTTCCCGATATTTTTGCAGAATATGCCCGTTGTCCTTAAAAAGCTGCACCGCGTACATGAGAAGATCGCCGAAATCGACTGAACCATAACTAAAAATGCGCTCCTGGTATATGCGATAGATTTTTGCCTCCAGGGAAGCTGCCGTTACACGCCCATCGTCCGGACGCAGACACTTATCTTTCCATGAGGATATTTTTATCGCCAATCCATTGGCCATTTTTTTGTCAAGATTCAGTTCTTTCAGAATTTGCTTGATCATTTTCAGCTGATCGTCCATGTCGATGATGTTAAAATCTCGACTAAGACCTATGAGATCGCCGTGATACCTCAACATCCTGGCGCAAATGGAATGAAACGTACCAAGCCATATTCCTTCTGCACCATCGCTCATGCTAAACAGACGCTCCTTCATCTCCTTCGCCGCCTTATTACTAAATGTAACTGCCAGTATTTGGGATGGAAATGCGTATCCTTTCTCTATTATATAGGCGATTTTCGTCGTCAGCACCTTCGTTTTTCCGGTACCGGCCCCAGAAAGCACCAACAGCGCCCTGTCCAGCGTGGTCACGGCCTGATATTGCTCTGGATTCAGGGTATCCAACAATTTATCGACCGAATCATTTTTTTTGATCGTGTTATTTTGCACTTTATACCTTCCTGAGACTCGAATTTTCCGCCGCCATAGGCTATACATTCTAGAGTAATTTAAGGATATAGGAAATGGAAATATTTTTAGATACTGCCAATCTGTATGATATATCCCATTATCGGGATTTCATATGTGGGGTTACAACAAATCCGACAATTATGGCAGCCTATGCCGCCGATGATCATAAAAATATTATAGGGCAAATATGCGACATGGTCATCGGCCACGTGAGCGTTGAAGTTATAAGCGAAAACTTTAATGACATGGTACGAGAGGGGCAGGAAATGGCTGCCTGGAATAATAAAATATGCATCAAATTGCCCTGCACCTTCGATGGATTAAAGGCCTGTCGACATTTATCAGCGAATGGCATAGCCACCAATATGACCCTATGTTTTTCTTCGGCCCAGGCCCTGCTGGCAGCCCGATGCGGAGCAGCCTATGTATCACCATTTATCGGGAGATTGGATGACGACGGCTGTGATGGCCTCTCGCTGCTGGAAGAAATATCTGACATATATGACATCGGAGGCTACGAAACGAAACTGCTGGCTGCATCCGTCCGCAACGTTAATCATTTCATCCAGTCGGCGATGCTTGGTGCCGATGCCATAACCATTCCGCCAAGCATACTAAAACAGTGCTTTGAACATCATTTGACGGAAAAGGGGATAAAAATTTTCTCCGAGGATTTTCGTAAAAGCATCAAAGGATAGAAGTTTTTACGGTTATTTTGCAAGGGTGTCTCGCCACAATGAAATACGAAGTAAAGGTAAACGATAACGATAACAATAACAATAACGTAGCTGCGCGGGTATTACCCTACAACATGGAAGCCGAACAATCTTTGCTTGGCGCAATTATGTTAAACAACGAGTGTTTTGAGGTTGTATCCGAGCTACTTTTACCGGCCCACTTCTCCGTTCCGGTTAACGGTAAAATCTACGCTGCCATTGGGCATTTAATATCCCAGGATCAGGTGGCAGATCCCATAACGCTCCGGGCATATTTCGAAAAAAATGAAGAATTACAGAGCATCGGTGGCGGCAATTATCTGGTGCAGCTGGTAAATGCGGTGGTTTCCATCAGCGGCGTGGAAGATTATGCAAACCTTGTACGGGATTTATATCTGCGGCGGCAACTGATAATCCTCGGCGAGGATATTTCCCACAGGGCACATACATTTAACATAAACGAAAACGCCATCGACCAAATTGAAACGGCCGAAGCAAAATTATACGAAATTTCGATGACCGATCAGCGGAATGGCGTTGTTGGGTTTGCCGGAGCCATCTCCTCCACCATGGAAGTTCTGGAATCCGCCTTTCTGAGCGATAGCAAAATCTCCGGCATAACCAGCGGCTTTGTGGACCTGGACAAATGGTTGGGAGGTTTGTCGCGCTCGGACCTGATCATTCTGGCCGCCCGTCCTTCGATGGGGAAAACGGCGCTGGCCACCAATATAGCCTTTAATGCTGCCATGGCTTTTGCGAAAAAGATTGATGGCGGTGGGAAAGTTCTTTTTTATTCCCTGGAAATGTCTAAGGAACAATTGGTAACCAGAATTTTATCGCAGGAATGCAATATCGCCTCCGAAAGAATCCGTCGTGGCGAAATAAAAGAAGATGATTTTGCAAAATTAGTCGCCACCAGCAAGCGAATGGCGGAACTTTCCCTTTTCATAGATGATTCTCCGCTGCTGAATGTTGCGGCCCTCAGATCCCGATCCAGAAAATTACAACGGCAACAGGGATTGGATCTAATAGTGGTGGATTACCTGCAGCTGCTTCAGGGGAATAGCGATAGAAAAAATGAAAACCGTGTTCAGGAAATATCGGAAATTACTCGAATGCTGAAATCCGTTGCCAAGGAACTTAATATTCCGGTGCTTGCATTATCTCAATTATCAAGAGCGGTGGAGACAAGAGACGACAAGAGGCCGCAGCTATCCGATCTTCGAGAATCCGGATCCATTGAGCAGGACGCCGATGTGGTTATGTTCATCTACCGCGAAGAATACTACGAAAGCCGCAAAAAGCCAGATGATGGCACCGACGAATACCGCAAATGGATGAGTAAAATGACTAGTATCCATAATTTGGCGGAAATAATTGTCGCCAAACAGCGACATGGGCCTGTTGGAACAGTAAAATTGTTTTTTGATGGCAAACACACAAAGTTTGATAATTTATCGGATAGTCGTAGGTAATTTTAAATGGCGGCGATGGCATGACAATGGTTAGACGTAATGTTGCGGACAAACATGTTTCGGCGAACAGCGAACGCTCAGACAACAATGTGGCCGAAATCTCCTTGGCGCTGGAAAATGTTCCTGCCCAGATTTTATCGGCGATGGTAATAGATCTTAACGCCCTGGCCCGCAACTATCACAGCGTAGAAGAAGAATTGCCGGCTGCCACGGCCCTAGGCGCCGTACTGAAGGCCAATGCCTATGGTTTTGGTGCGACCCAGGTAGGCAAAAGATTATACAGGGAGGGCTGCCGAACTTTTTTTGCGATTACCATTGATGAGTGTTGCGAATTAAGACAAGTATTGCCGTCGGACGCCAAAATTTTCCTGCTGGCGGGAGTTCCGCCGGGCTGCGATGCGATTATACATGAGCACCAATTGATTCCGGTACTAAATTCGATGCCCCAGGTGCGGCGCTGGTCCGATTATTGCCAAAAAATTGGCGTAAAATTGGAAGCTGCCATCCAAATAGACACAGGTATCAATAGAAACGGCGTTCCCCATTGGCAGGCGGAAAAATATCGCGACGAAATTGTTGGTGGAGTCGCCGTCAGTTTTATCATCAGCCATTTGGCCTGCGCAGATACTCCATGTCATCCGATGAATGACTTGCAATTGCAAAGGTTCAAAAATGTTATGAAAATTTTTGGCCCCGGTGTAAAGGGAAGTTTCTCAGCCACCAATGGACTTTTTCTGGGCAATGACTATGTGTTTGATCTGGTCAGACCGGGGAAATCGCTCTACGGTTTTTCCATCCGCGAAGACCGAATTGGCAATCTGGAGCCGGTGATGAACGCCTTCGCCCGGATAGTGCAGGTGAGCCGGATAAACGCAGGCGATAATATTGGCTATGGAGCTACGTTTACCGCACCGCTGGATATGAAAACCATTACGGTTGGTATTGGTTACGCGGACGGATTCATGCGGAAATTTGATGGATTTGGCCATGGATTTATCGGTGGGAAAAAGATAGCGGCCGTCGGTCGGATATCCATGGATTACATGGTGTTTGATGCCAGTGAAGTGGATGACGTATTTCTCCAGGAAGGCAATTGGGTGGCCCTAACCCGGACACCGGATTATACCATGGAAAAATGGGCGCTGGCCCTGGGGACCCTCCCCCACGAAGTTACCTGTCGTTTCGGTGCACGAATGGCCCGTGTTTACCTGGGAGAATGACGACAAGCATCAGCTAATTTTGCTTGAGTTTTGCAAGCCTTTATGTTATCCAGTGGTCATCATATGGAGAGATGGAATGTTGGATTTACAACAAGTTGCGCCGCAGTTGGCAGCGTAGATTAGAGCAGTATGCTAAACAATAAAGCAATCTTAATCACCGGCGGAACCGGATCCTTTGGGAAAAAGTTTGCATCCGTAATTCTGAATAGATTCCCTGGTATCCGCAAAGTCATAATCTATTCCCGGGACGAATATAAGCAATTTCTTATGCAAAACACATCTGAATTTCAGCCGCATCTTAAGAAAATGCGATTTTTCATAGGAGATGTACGTGATAAAAAACGCCTTAAAATGGCATTTAACGATGTTGACGTTATTATTCATGCGGCTGCCCTAAAGCAAGTCAACGCCTGTGAATACAACCCTTTTGAAGCAATAAAAACAAATATTATCGGAGCACAAAATGTCATTGAAGCAGCTCTTGAAACAAAGGTTCCCAGGGTTGTCGCTCTATCCACAGATAAAGCCTGCGCTCCTGTTAATTTATATGGGGCAACGAAATTGTGTGCTGACAGGCTATTCATCGCCGGAAATGCCTATAGGGGAAGCGAAGATACAAGATTTTCTGTTGTAAGATATGGCAATGTTGCTGCTTCACGCGGATCCGTTATCCCATTTTTTAAAAAATTACTGCAAGAAGGAGCCACAGAATTTCCAATAACGGATTTCCAAATGACTCGTTTTTGGCTGAAATTGGAAGAGGCGGTGGAGACGGTGCTGACAGCCGTCGAGCGAATGCATGGCGGCGAGCTCTATGTTCGAAAAATTCCGTCCATGAAAATTGTAGATCTCGCAGTAGCAATTGCTCCGCATATTAAATTGAAAGAAGTTGGTATTCGTCCTGGCGAAAAAGTACATGAGCAGATGATAACCAAAGAAGACGCTCGTAATACATTGGAGTTTGAAGATTGTTTTGTTATTCTTCCAGGGACAATCATGCGGGATACGAATTATGCCACGGCAAAATGTCAGATGGTCTCCAAGGATTTTGAATACAGTTCAGGAAACAATACTTCGTGGTTGAGCATTGATGAAATGCGTAAGTTAATCAAGGATGTAGAATGAAAACTTATTCCCATGGAAAGCAGAGCATTTCTCCGAAGAACATTAGACTCCTTTCCAAACAAAGATATTTCGAGGAATTTATGGGAGCATACGGAGCGCAGGACCGCAGTGTACATGTGGTACATGAGGATCCGAGCACCGAAGCGACGCAGAATTTACCGAAAGAGCGCATGTTTCGAAAGAAGTCTATTGATGCAAAAACTGTGGAAGGCCATCTCTAATGTATAGATTCGGACTAAAACTCTGGTCGACCAATACAGATTACTACTTTGAAGAGGCTCGACGCTTGTATGCGAAGGGCGTTTTTTTCTATGTGGAATTGTATGTAATTCCTAACAGTCTTGATACAATAGAAAAATGGAAAACGCTAAACATTCCAGTCAATCTTCATTGTCCGCATTTTCTGCATGGATTCAATCTAGCGGAGCGGAAAAAAGAGGAATTCAACAGAGAAATTTATGATCAGGTAAAACAATTCGCTGACGAGCTGAACTCGGAATATATCGTATTTCACGGCGGAATTGATGGAAGTATCGAGGAAACCGCCCGCCAGCTGAAGGCATTTCGTGAGCCGAGAGCCCTGATCGAGAACAAACCCCTCAAACCAAGACCGGAAATCGGCGACGGAATGTGCCGCGGAGCCATCGTTGAGGAAATCCAATATATTCTGGCGGAAGTGGGCTGCGGATTTTGTTTGGACATCGGCCACGCAATCTGCAGCGCCAACTCCCAAAAACTGGATATGTGGAAATATATCGAGGAATTTAATAAATTGGCGCCAATTGTGTATCATTTGACTGATAATTTTGATGATCAAGAACATGATCAGCATCTGCACATTGGAGATGGAAATTTTGATGTGAAGCGCATTTTGTCTTTTATAAAGAAATATAGTAAAATCACCGTCGAAACTAAGAAAAATAATGAGCAAAATTTGTCCGACTTTGAGGCGGATGTAACAGAACTGGAGTGTTATGGGATTCATTGAAAATAATAAGAAAATAAAAAAAACAATGGAGAAAGCCCGATGAGAGTCTGTGTGCTTGGGTCCACTGGCATGTTAGGAATAGCGCTATCAAAGGAAGTAATCAGAAGAGGAGCTGAGTATGTTGGTGTTGCCAGAAGAAATGCTTCTGTTTGTTTTGATGTTAGCGATGATGCGGCATTGTCGGATTTTTTGCGCCGAGAACGTTTCGATGTGATAATAAACACTGTTGCCATCATTGATCATGCCGCTTGTGAAGCACAACCCGGGTTGGCCTACATGGTTAACTCAAGACCATCATCCATTATTGTGAATGCTATTAGAAGATGTTATTTCGTACAGATATCAACGGATGGTTATTTCACCGGCGACGGATCGCAAAAACACAACGAAAGTAGTCGTGTCGTTCTCTTAAATGAATATGCCAGAACGAAGTTTGCCGCAGAGATGTTCGCCCTTGGTTCCTCAGAATCTCTGGTAGTAAGAACAAATATTGTTGGGTTTCGGAACAATAAAAAAGCAACTTTTGTGGAATGGGTCGTAAATTCTTGCAAACATGAGGATCATATAACTTTGTTTGACGATTATTTCGTATCAAGCATATCTGTCTCTCTGTTTTCAAAAGCTCTCCTGGATTTAATCGAAAAGAAAACATACGGAATGATAAATCTAGCCTCTTCCGAAGTTTTTTCAAAGGCGGAATTCATCAGAACACTTGTTGAAGTTTTTGGACTTTGTCTGAAAAATATTACTACTGGTTCGGTAAAAAAGTTACCTTTCCACAGAGCCGAAAGCTTGGGGTTGGATGTGTCCAGGGCGGAAAAAATATTGAAATATCGTTTGCCGACCCTAAATGATGTTATTTTAAATTTAAAGGATGAATATTTTGCCTTACAGTAGTAGCATTACCATTGGTAAAAAGACACTTTCCCCGAAGAGGCAAGTATATTTTATTGCCGATGTCGCCGCCAATCATGATGGAGATTTGGAAAGAGCAAAGGATTTGATTTATAAAGCCAAAGACGCTGGAGCAGATTGCGTAAAATTTCAACACTTCATTGCCGAAAAGATAGTAAGCGACTTTGGTTTTACTCATCTGCAATGCGACATGTCGCATCAAAAGTCTTGGAAAAAATCAGTCTTCGATACATACAAACAATATGAGTACATAAGAAGCTGGAATCAAGAACTTATAAAAACCGCTAACGACGCAGATATTGAATTCATGACTACTCCATATGACATCGATGCTGTTAATGAAATAAACCCATACGTTAACGCATATAAGATAGGTTCTGGCGACATAACATGGATTGATTTTTTGTTGTTCATTGCCAATCTTGGTAAGCCTGTTATTCTGTCGACTGGAGCTTCTAGTATTGATGATGTAGTACGAGCGGTAAAAGCAATAGAACAGGCTAATTCTGATATAATATTGCTGCAGTGTAATACAAATTACACCGCGAGTTTGGAGAATTTCAAATATGTAAACCTCAATGTGATAAATACATTTAAACGCAAGTTTCCAGGGATAATTCTTGGGCTTTCTGATCACACTTCAGGATGCGCGACCGTTTTAGGGGCGATCAGTTTGGGCGCAAGCGTAATCGAGAAGCATTTCACGGATGACAATTCCAGGGTTGGCCCTGATCACAAATTCGCCATGAATCCAAAAACATGGCGTGAAATGATCGAAAGGTCTAAAGAGTTGGAGTTTGCTCTCGGAGATGGAATAAAAAGAGTTGAAGAGAATGAAAAAGAAACAGTAATTGTGCAAAGAAGATGTATAAGACTTAACCGCTCTATGAGTAACGGTGATGTTATTTCTGGAAATGATATCGAAATGTTAAGACCGGCACCATTAGACTCATATGCACCATATTGTATTTCCGATATCATTGGTAAAAAACTACTCTGTGATGTCGTATGCGGTGATTATTTAAAGGAAGGCTATATTGAAGTGTTTTGAAAAACTCGGATTATTCCGTAAATGAAAAAAATAGGAAATTCGCCAGATCGCTTTTTGTCTGTGAAGATATTAAAAAAGGAGAAAAATTGACTGCCAAAAACATTCGCTCCATAAGACCTTCCTATGGACTTCAGCCTAGGTATTATGATAGCATTATTGGAAAAAAGGCGAGTCGAGATTTGAAATTTGGAACTCCGCTAAGAGTAGAGGATGTGGAATAATATGTATAAAACAGAACAGGAAGAATTTTGGGTAGGTGACTTCGGTGATAAATATATTGAACGAAATAACAGTCAGGAGCAGTTTGCAAGTTATCTTCGTTTCTGGTCAAAGATATTTAAATGTCGAAACAATATAAAATCCGTTATGGAATTCGGCGCGAATATTGGAATAAATATAAGAGCAATAAAAATGTTGCTTTCTTCTGCGAATCTTAGCGCAATAGAGATCAATAAAAAAGCATTCAAGGAACTGATAAAACTTGACTTGGGGGGGGGGGGGGAAGCTTTCAACGAGTCGATATTAAATGTGAAATTAAGTCGAACGTATGATCTGGTTTTTACCAGGGGCGTTCTTATTCATATTAGTCCCGATGAGTTAGAAAATGTGTATAAGCGCATATATGAATGTACAAACTGCGGTGGCTATATTATGATAGATGAATATTTTAATCCATATCCTATTTCCATTGATTACAGAGGGGAAAAGAACAAATTGTTTAAACGGGATTTTGCCGGAGAATTGATGGATAAATACCGGGATCTTGAATTAATGGATTACGGTTTTACTTATCATCGTGACGGTTGGCATGACGATTCTAACTGGTTTTTGATGAAAAAAATGGATAAACAACAATGTCCACAATAGCCATAATCCCCGCGCGCGGCGGATCGAAGCGTATCCCACGCAAAAATATAAAAGATTTTCTCGGAAAACCCATAATTGCCTACTCCATCGAAGCTGCTTTGGCCAGTGGGATATTTGATGAGGTGATGGTGTCGACGGATGATGAAGAAATCGCCGACATTGCCCTTGGGTATGGCGCCGCCGTTCCCTTTTTCCGTAGTCCAGAAAGGTCCACTGACATGGCTATGACGGCACCAGTTTTGATCGAAGTCCTGACCGAATACAAAAAACTCGGTCGAGATTTCGAATGCTGCTGCTGCATCTATCCCTGCGCGCCATTTATCAGCGCAGAAAGATTGAGGGAAGGCATGGCGCTGCTGATCTCTAAAAACGTCGACAGCGTTCTGCCGGTGGCGAGATTTTCATATCCTCCTATGCGGGGATTGGTTATCGACAACGACAAATTACGAATGAAATTTCCCGAGAATTACAATGTGCGCTCCCAGGATCTCGAGCCAATCTACCACGATGCCGGACAGTTTTATTGTATGAAAACCGATGCTCTACTAAGAGAAGCAAAAGTATTTTGTGAAAATACCTTACCCATAGAGCTATCCGAAATGGAAGTGCAGGACATAGACGGCATCGACGATTGGAAAATGGCCGAGTTGAAATATAAAATGCTGCATCATGTATGATTCTCTGATCATCGGAGCGGGAAAAATCGCGGCGGGATTCGATTCGCCTGATGACTGTAATGTGTTGACCCAGGCCCACGCCTACAAAAAACATCCGGAGTTCAATCTGTTGGGTTTTTATGACGTGGATATGGAGAAGGCCCGATTGGCAGCCGGGAAATGGGGCTGCCGCTGCTTCGAAAATCTTCAGGATGTGGCGAATGTGGATGTGGTCAGCATATGCACTCCGGATGATTGCCATCTGGAGTCTGTCCAGCAAGCTGTTAAATTACAACCGAAGCTTATATTTTTGGAAAAACCAGTGGCCGGGTGTGGGGCCGATGCTGTTAAGTTGATGGATATGGTGCAGAATCTTCCGGTGGCCGTTAATTATTCTCGGCGATATGTGAAGGAATTTCAAAATCTCCGGGAACGAATTGCCGCCGGCGAGTTTGGTAATTTTTCCGGCGGCTCCGGCTACTACGGCAAGGGATTCATCCACAACGGCTCCCATATGATCGATCTTTTGAGATTTCTGATTGGGGAAATTGTGTCCATTCATTCCATCGACAGCATGGCAGATTTTTATGATCATGATCCATCGCTGAGCACCGATGTGTTCTTTCAAAATAATGTAAGGTTTAAGATGGGGGCAGTGGATTGCAATTGTTACACCATCTTCGAGCTAGATCTTTTTTTCCCAAAAGCGAGAGTCCGAATTGTAGATTCCGGGTTTAGGATTGAAATATACAAAGTTGTGGCCGATGAAATGTTTGTCGGTCATCGGCGGCTTCAAAAGGCGGAAAATTTTTCGACGGAATTGGCATCGGCCATGGGCAATGCTTTGGAAAACATCTCTAACTTTTTGAATGGTAAGGAAAAATTACTGTGCAATCTGGAAGATGGATACGAGGCCATGAGACATGGCTAGACTGATGTTTTTCGCCCACGATCCCGGTGGATGCAATGCAATCCTTCCACTTCTCGATGCTTTTCGTGAACATAATCATGATGTGTTAATCTATGCTGGCGGCCAGGCGGCCGCAAAAATTCCGGAGGCGTCCGGTTTATCTTCGGATTGCCTGGAAAATATTTTGAACCACGAAAAACCGGATTTCATCATCACAGGCACCAGCTCCAATGATTTTACTGAAAAATTCCTGTGGGAAACGGCGAAAAATTTCAACATTCCATCACTGGCGGTACTGGATCACTGGTGCAACTACGGCATTAGATTTTCCAAATATTGCCTGAAGGAGATTTCTTCCTACAATTCCGACAAATCCGTGGATTTTTTGCCCTCCTTCATCTGTGTGATGGATGATTTCGCCAAGGCCGAGATGCAGAACGACGGTATTCCGGCTAGCATAATCCATCCTCTGGGGAATCCCCATTTCGGGACTCTAAAAAATAAATCGAAGGACGTGGATATCGCAAAAATTCGCTCGAAATTTCTAGGAAATAACGGAAAAAAGAAGATTGTTACGTTCGCATCAGAGCCATACGAGGAGGATTATGGCCTGGCTCCGGAAAGGAAGGCTCTTGAGGATATTCGTGAGATATTAAAGGAAAACGGCGACCTAGCTTTTGTGGTGAAGCTGCATCCGAAGGAATCAATGGGCAAATATGGAGAGCTTCATGGCGTTTTTTTCGATAGGGAAATCGATCCAGCGGAGCTCATCGTGACTTCGGATGTGGTGATTTCCATGACTTCGATGTTTCTGATGGAGGCCTGTATTCTCGGGAAAAAATGCCTGAGCTATCAGCCTGGGGAACCGGATGGAAGCAGGTTTATACTCACCAGAAACGGCGTTCTTCCATTTGTAAACAACCGCCATGACCTGCGCAGAGCCCTGCTAAATCTTTTAAATACCCAGAAAATCAGATATAATCTTGCCGTTGATCTTAATGCCACCGAGAATATTGTTAAATTCGTGGAGCTAACACTTTGTCAAAGCTAGCTATTTTGGGCGGAGAAAAAGTCAGGAAAACGAAATTTCCTCCATATACTCCCATCGGTAAGGAGGAATTCGAGGAGGTCAAAGAAGTTTTTAAAAGCAATGTCTTTTCCAGATTCCTGGGGGCATGGCATGAAGACTTCTTCGGCGGACCGCAGATTCGGGCTCTGGAGAAGGAATGGGCAGAATTTTTCGGTGTGAAGCACGCCATCTCGGTGAATTCCGCCACATCGGGTCTATACTGCGCCGTTGGAGCCATTGGTACAGAACCATTTGATGAGATAATCGTCTCCCCCTATACCATGTGCGCCTCGGCCGTTGCTCCTCTCGTATACAATGCCATACCAGTGTTTGCCGACGTCGAGTCCGATTGTTTCTGTTTGGATGTGGGCTCCATTGAAGCAAAAATAACAAATAAAACTCGAGCAATCATCGTAGTGGACATATTTGGTCAGCCGTATGATGCCTTAAAAATCAATGAGTTGGCGAAGAAACACAACTTAAAGGTCATTGAGGATTGCGCCCAAGCTCCACATGCAAAATTGAACAAAAAATTCGCCGGAACTCTCGCCGATGCTGGCGTTTATTCGCTGAACTATCATAAACATATTCACTCGGGAGAGGGTGGCATAATCGTTACCGACGACGATGTGCTGGCGGATCGTCTTAGGCTTATCCGAAATCACGCCGAGTCCGTGGTGGAGGCGAAGGACGAGACGAATTTGGTAAACATGATAGGATTCAACTATCGCATGACGGAGATGGAGGCTGCCATCGCCCGCCATCAGCTGAGGAAATTGCCGTCACTGGTGGAGGAGCGCAGAAAAAATATTCAATACCTTGAGAACGAGCTGGCGAAAATTCCTTGTTTAACAATGCCTAGGGTGAGGGGGGGCGCGGAGCATGTCTACTATGCCCACGCCATAAAATTCGACCGGCAAATAGCGAGAATTCATAGGGATAGATTCGTCGAAGCACTAAAAGCGGAGCTTATGCCGATGGAACTGCGGGAAACCGAAGGAGTAAAAATCGGCTGCGGCTATGTGAAGCCTCTATATCTGCTGCCGATGTTTCAGCAGCAAATGGCCTATGGGAGTGGCGGATTCCCCTGGAGCGCCTCCGGAAGAACATACGATTATGCCAAGGGAATCTGTCCAACGGCTGAGGATCTGCACTTTAATTCGCTGATCACTCATGAATATATGCGCCCGGGAATGACCAAAGTGGATCTGGATGATATAGTGACGGCGTTTACCAAAGTCTGGGAGAGTAGAGATGAGATTAGATAACAAATTAATAGTTAAAAATGGTGTGGCTTTGTATGATAACGCGGTAAAGTTTGCGCATAATGAATTTGAACGTGTACGATGGAATTGCAAGGAAAGGCTGTAATGAAAGTGGAATGGAATGACTTTGATTATAATGGATACAATGAAGAAGAACTGCAAAAATTAAGCGACGAACGCAGTATTCCGTACATTTTACGTGAAAGTTATTCTTTTGGAAAAATAATAAGAGAATACGGTTTTTATCCTTCATTGCTTCCTTTGACTATATATCATCTGCATGGTGCTGGACGAGTTTTCAGTAATCATCCATATCAGCATGAATTAGATTCAAAAGCATATTGTATGTTCGTTAATAACTCCGCTGATGTTCAGACGTATAGTGACGCAGGGATGGATTGTGAGGTGATGTTTCACCCATTTGTGTACTATAGAAGGTCAAGAAAAATAGAAAAATCCCAAAATGCAAAAGGAACCATTATTTTTCCGTCACACATGACGCCGGATGTCGACGATTTATCTGATGTTTCAGAATATATTGAGCAGATAAAGAATCTGCCGGATATATATAAGCCATTAAGCGTTTGTATGTGTTGGGTTGATATTACCCAGGGGAAGCATAAAGTTTGGATGGAAAACGGCTTCCCGGTTTATACTGTAGGTAACGCATATCACGAGGAGTTTGTTGAGCGTTTCTATGATTTAATTCGACATTTTAAGTTTATGACCTCTAATAGTATTGGTTCTCAAACCTATTATGCTGTCGAAATGGGCATACCCTTTTTTCTATTCGGATCTGGACCGCAGTACTTTAATAAAACTGATCCAAATTTTCCAAAAGGAAAGATGGACATTCATAAGCATGAAAATTATAAAAAAATTCATAATCTATTTACAGAGTTAACCACAGAAATAAACCCCCGACAAAAACAGGCAGTTTTGGAGGGGCTTGGAGTTCATGATGGTATTTCGCGATTAAAAATGATGAGAATTTTATATATGGGTTTTTTCAAGGGCAAGAAAGTAACATTTTCTCTTTTAAAAGTAACCATATATTTACTTAAAAATTTGTTTTGCCATGGTAAAAATAGAAAGAAGAGACGTAGATTCGGGTTTTTTTCTGGTATGTATTAGGTTCTGTTAGCGAGCGGAAGAACTTACCGAAGATCTTAAAAACACAAAAATTCTGGGAGATAAAGGTTATGACGCCCATTCGCCCATTCAAGGTGGAAGTGCAATTGAGTGAAGGCTGATATTTGAGGCGATTTACCATTCCAGGTTGTGTGTATTTTGGGTTGAAGAGGGTCACGGAAGAAGTTAATCTCTGATTGAAATTAAAAGGAGGTTAACATGGCCCCGAAAGGCTATCGTCACGTGACCCGTGACCAGAGATGCCAGCTTCAGACGATGCTGTCAATAGACTTCTTTCGAAACATGCGCTCTTTCGGTAATTTCTGCGTCGCTTCGGTGCTCGGATCCTCATGTACCACATGTACACTGCGGTCCTGCGCTCCGTATGCTCCTATAAATT
>JAIRZD010000010.1 GCA_031267415.1 Holosporaceae bacterium | reverse complement strand
AAACAAAGATATTTCGAGGAATTTATAGGAGCATACGGAGCGCAGGACCGCAGTGTACATGTGGTACATGAGGATCCGAGCACCGAAGCGACGCAGAAATTACCGAAAGAGCGCATGTTTCGAATGAAGTCTATTGGTGCAGTGGAGGGGGAGGCTTCCGTTCCGGGCATTGTGGAATCGGCGGAATTTCCATCGCCGGCCCTGGAGGCTTTGGGAGTTGCCATTGCCGCAAAAGAAGCAATGGACGATGGGAAAAGCGTCCTCATCGTTTGCTCCGAATCCAAATTATCCGAAAAGATAACAATGGAGCTGCGCCGCTGGAGCATCGTGCCGGATGATTCGCTTGGTATTCCCTTTTCAAAAACTGCGGATGGTGTAGCCGTGTCCCTTACGGTGGACATGATAAAAGGTGATTTTAAACTTTCCGATGGCCTAAACGCCCTAAAGGTTGGTGGACTATACGCAGATACATTGGTTCCCTTCGAATTGTTCTGTCGAAAACTACGATTTCCACAGGAGAATTTTTTCGCGGCAGCCGCACTGTATGGAGAAGAGAAGTTGCCCTTTATCAAAAAAATAACCGACATATGTGCCGCAAAATTCCATGCTGGATCTCTGCAACAGTGGCTCGACTATTGCCGAGAATTCTTGCAAATCATCAATCCATCCAGCTGCGATGGTCTGGTGGAGGTGGCTAAAAAATTTTCAGAGGCTTCTCATCTGTGTGGCGACATGGACGTGGCGGAATTTGCGACATTTTTGAAAAACCAAATACTTGCCATTCGAATAAGAAGCGCCACCGGCCATAGCGAAGGGATAGTTCTGGTGGGAATCATAGAGGCCCAGCTCCTGGATGCGGATTTGGTAATTATTGCCGGAACCACCGAAGAGAACCTAACCGCTTCTGATACAAATGATTTTTGGATGAATAAATCAACTTTAGAGAGCTTTGGAGTCCGCAGCGACGATGCGAAAAATATATTTGTGCAGAGTGTTTTCGAGCGCTTGGTTCATAAATCTAGGGTTTTAATTACGAGATCGCGATTGGTTTCCGGTAGTCGTGCTCCGAAATATTCCTATCTGGATAAGATCGAAACCACATTATCAGTAACAAGGGCGACGCGCCTGGAAAAACTCGTTGCTGAAACCTGGGATTTCGTCACGCCGGAGCCGCTAAAATTTTCTCCGCCGGTTCCGGCTCTGGAAGATCGTCCAAGCAAGTTTTCCGCAAGCGACATAAATCTATTGCTGAACGATGCCTATGGATTTTACGCAAAAAAGATATTACGCCTGGAAGAATTAAATCATCCGGGGGCCACGCGAAATCTCAGGGGAAATTATCTTCATGAGATTTTGGAGATTCTGATAAAGAAGCCAAAAAGCCAAAGAAATCCCGGGACAATATGTCAGATTGCCGTGGAAATTTTGCAAAAATGGCGCGTGGACACCGTTCTTTTCGGGCTGTGGTTTTTTCGGCTAAAAAATATTGCATCATTTGTTATGGCGCATTTGGACGAAGCTGATATTTCCCGGGCAGAACTGTCCGGCGGATGCAGAATGCTTACTGACAGTGGATATCCATTTGAATTGTTTTGCAGAGCTGACAGAATAGATATCCATCCTGATCAATCCGTTTCCATCATCGATTACAAGACGACATCGGCGCAAAAGCAGGCGAGATACGGATACACTCCGCAGCTGTTGGTCGAGGCGATCATTGCCAGAAACAACGGATTTGGCCTCGGGACAACGGATCTGAGGAATTTATGCATCTGGCAGCTAACCGGCTCTCCTGGTAGCACCGCCATTGTACAAATAAGCGATTCCCGGGAAAAAACTCTGAAACTGCTAGAGGAAGCCAGTGCCGGTCTGGGCAAATTGATTGAGCAGTACAATGGGCGGGGAATTCCCTATGATATAAACGTTGGTTATCGGCAGAGTAAGATTTACCATCGTCTGGCCAGAGCCAGGGAATGGGGCGAACGGCGATCATGATGAAAGAAATAAGAGATGTGGGCGCATCGCTCTGGATTTCTGCATCCGCCGGCACCGGGAAAACTAAAAGTCTGGTGGATCGCCTGCTGGCTCTGCTGCTGAACGGCGTTAATCCCAATAAAATTCTCTGTCTAACCTATACCAGAACAGCAGCGTCGGAGATGCTGGATCGGCTTGCGCAGCAATTGCAGGATTTCCGTCGCATGTCGGAGCGGGAATTGTTGGAATCGCTAAAAAAACTCGGCTTTGATGAGCGGCATCTGCCCAGGGCTAAATCTCTATATGAAAAAAGCCTGCTTCCATCAGGATTGGTGCAGATCAAGACCATTCATGGTTTTTGCAGCTGGATTCTCAAAAAATTTCCACTGGAAACGGGAATACATCCCGGCATGGGCGTCTGCGATGATTATCAAAAAAATCAGCTCCTGAATACGGCGGTGAACAAGGCATTTGTCACCAAGGATCTGCAGGACGCTTTACAATTGATTGCCGATTATATTCAGGATTTTCCGGCGCTTATGGGGAATAACATTGCGCGGCTAACGGAATTCACGTCCAAATTCAGCGATTTCGAGCAATTGTATGCGGATTTTTTTGGCCTGGAACGCAAATATATCAATCTGAATGAAAAAGAAATAATAGGCCATCTGCTGAACGAATGTTTCTCCGGGCGAATGGCGGAGACATTTTTGGAATTGGCTGAAATTTTATCCGGCGGTTCCGCGGAGGATGTGGAAAAATCGGAGTGTCTAAAGGCCGGGGCCCAGAAACTCAGCGATGATTTTCTGCCGGCATTTTTTACAAAAGAGCTAAAGATTCGTGCTCGCAAATGCAGCGCCGCTCTGGCCAAAAAGCATCCGTCCCTGGTCCATCGCCTGGAGGAAGCTGCCCGGCGGTCCGAAGAATTTCTAGCGGCCAAAAGAAAATATATGGCGACCAAAATTAATGCTGCTTTTTTTATCGTCGCAAAAAAAATCATTGGGGAATTCAATAAATTGAAGAAGGAGCACTATTGCGTTGATTTTAATGACCTAATTTGGACCACGTCTACCCTTTTAAAAGATATGGAATGGGTAATGTACAAAATAGACGGCGGATTGGATCATCTGTTGATAGACGAGGCCCAGGACACATCTCCGGAGCAGTGGGACATCGTGGAAACCATCGCCAATGAATTTTTCTCCAACTACGGATCAGAGAAAACTGTGTTTGTTGTGGGTGACGAAAAACAATCCATATATTCTTTTCAGGGGGCAGATTTGGAACAATTTCGGCGAATGCGTGATTTTTTTCAAAAAAGCTCCGAAGCCTGTGGCCAAAAATTTTACAATCTGGATCTAAACGTTTCCTACAGATCCACCGGAAACATTCTTTCTTTTGTGGATACAGTTTTCCGGGATATTTTCCCAAACACATCACATGTTCCACATCGGTCTCCGGAGGGCGGAGTTGTGGAAATCGTAGAATTATTTGCGTCGGATACGGATGAGGATGGGGATGGGGAAGAATCCGTCGCCAGCGCCTGGGAAGTCATGAAATCGGTCGTTGGGGTCACCGCCGACGAGAAACTGGCCATCCACATTGCAAATCTTATTCGCAACGCCATAGATGAAGGCGTGTTTGTGCCTTCGCGGGGGCGATCGGCGCGGCCATCGGATTTTTTGATTTTGTTTCAGCACCGGGACATCGAAACCATGCGCAGGATTTTGGACGCCCTCGGCAATGCTGGAATTCCCACCTCCGGCATCGACCGCTTCCGGCTAAAGGATGAACTGATTGTGGAAGATTTGATAACCCTGGCGGAATTTGCAGTTTTTCCCCAGGATGATCTCGCCTGCGCTCTTGTGCTAAAATCTCCGGCCGTTGGCCTGAACGAAGATGAACTGCGAGAGCTATGCATTTCCAGAAAGGAGTCGCATCTCTGGGATCATATTTGGATAACAGAGGCGCTAGATCGTCATCATCGACATGCGCTGGAGAAACTAAAGGGCCATCTGGATAACGCTCTGCGGGTGTCGGTCTATGATTTTTTTATGCATCTGTTAACCGATGGATTGAGGGAAAAATTTGTGGCCCGGCTGGGACCGTCCTGCCTCGATGCACTGCGTGAATTTTTGGAAATAGTGCAGGATAACGATATGCCGGTTCAATCGTTCTGCGATTGGTTTCGGTCCTTTGATCACGAAACAAAACGAGAATCCTCCGGAGTAGAGTGCGTAAAACTAATGACCGTCCACAGCGCCAAAGGACTGCAGTCTCCGTTCGTAATAATCGCCGACAGCCATTTTTTCCGTGAAGATGATGACAAAATTCTCCAAACCCCAGAAGGAATACTGCTGTGGGACTTTTCCAGCAGGGCGCGTACCAATGAGATAAATATGCTGTGGGCCCAGGAATCCTGTCGCCATAGGGAGGAATCTCAGCGGCTACTGTACGTGGCTCTAACCCGGGCGGAAGATTTCCTTTATATTTTAGGGAAAAAACGAAAAAAAATGCACGAATCCTGTTGGTATAATATTCTTAGCCGAGGCCGCACTGCCAAAAGCGCAAAATAACGTTGTAAAATTTAATAATTGCGATTTTTGCTGAAAAAATTCAAAAAAAAGATTTTTTGATTGCTTCCTATGAATTATACATGTACTATACGGCCGCATGGCGTTTTGTCTTTGATGTTTAGCGCTGAGAGCGGCACAGAGCTGGCGTGGCCCTGTTGTTGTTAGAATGTAAGGTGGATTTGTTTTGATCAGAGTTGCTGTATAGGCATAGTTAAAAATATGAGGAGAAGAACATGAAAAGCAAAATTAGCACAGCGGTGATTTTGTCCTTTATGCTGATGAACGTCGCCGGCGCCATGGATATCCCCGAGGAGAGTGTTTTGTTGACGATCGAAAGCGGCCCCGAGTGTGGCGTTACTTCAGGCAGAGATTTGAATCGCCGTGTGAGAGTGCCTGGAAATTGGACGGTTGGCCAGGTAATAAGGTTGTACTTCGCAATGCAGGGTTGGCGGGAAGTAGCTGACGCTGGATTGAAAGATGTTTTCAAGCAGAATCTTTATGTTGATGGGAAAAGGCTGGATGATGATAACGCTTTAATTTCGGGTTTGGAGGGAATGAAAGATGGCAAGATAACCATGCACATAGAGCCAGGGTTGAGAAAGATAGGGGATGCGGAGGTGAATTTCGTACGCCTCCTAAGTTGTACCGCTGATAGCGTATCGGTTATTGATAGGAGCGGTAGGGGAGTGGGATTTGACCGTGCCTTTAAAGCGTTGGAAGAAAAGTGGGGGAAACCGCCGGCTGGGTATAGATGGGTAATCAAAGATGGTTACTGTATAGGGAATGGAGGTGGTATTTTTGACAGCTTCCAAGGAAGGCAAACGCTGCTGTGTACGACGGTGAGTAAGGGCATGGTACTGTGGGAATATAAAGCGAATCGCGTGGCGCGGGGAGGGATCGGATCTCCCGGCAGGGGGTACCAGAACATAGTGCGACGGTGTATGTTGTTCATAGATTAGGGGGCATAGACAAGTAGAACCTGGGGGAGCGTTTGATTGGCGCTTGTCTTGTTAGAGCGCGGCGAATAATGTATATTCTCTCCTATCAATTGTGAGGATATTTTATGAAGAAAGACATTCATCCGGACTATCACGAGATTAACGTCATAATGACGGATGGTTTTGCGTTTAAAACGAAATCCACCTGGGGAAAAGCCGGGGACACCTTGAAGCTTGACGTGGATTCAAAGTCTCATCCGGCCTGGACCGGCGTACGACAGCTGGTGGACAGCGGTGGGCAGGTGGCAAAATTCAAAAGCCGCTATCAGGGATTTGGGCTAAAAACTTCTTGAGAAATAGACTTTTTTCGAAACGGCGATATTTCGAGGAATTTTTATGAGTATGGGAAGCGCAGGACCGCAGTGCAGTATACATGTGGCAGATGAGGATCCGAACATCGGGCCGAGCATCGCAGCGACGCGAAAATTATCGAAAAAGCGAATAGACTTCTTTCGAAACATGCGCTCTTTCGGTAATTTCTGCGTCGCTTCGGTGCTCGGATCCTCATGTAACACATGTACACTGCGGTCCTGCGCTCCGTATGCTCCTATAAATTCCTCGAAATATCTTTGTTTGGAAAGAAGTCTAATGTTTGGAAAGAAGTCTAGTGTCGAGTCACCGGGCATGAAAGGCGTTGCGGCTTGATCTTGCGCAATTTATTGGTGTTCTGTTGCGTACTTTGGATGGCTCGCTGCTGTGCACAGCCGCCATTGGCTTTTATTGTGGCAAATTCCAAAAACGGTAACATTCTATTTTCTCACAACTGTGATGAAAAGACGCAGCCTGCATCGCTGACAAAAATGATGACTTTGTTCATTACTTTTCGTCTTCTTAAAAAAAAGGTCATAGGCCTGGACACTCGCCTGAAGGTTTCGGCGGTGGCTGCAGCTCAAAGTCCCTGCAAACTCGGGGTAAAGGTCGGGGATACCATAAGTATTCGCGATGCCATTTTAGCCATAATCACAAAATCCGCAAATGATGTTGCCGTAGCCCTGGCAGAATATTTGGCGGGAGGATGCATGCCGCGGTTCGTCGCCCTGATGAATCTGGAGGCCAAACGGCTAAAAATGACGTCCACGGTTTTCAAAAATCCATCTGGCTGGAAAAATCCAGAACAACTGACGACGGCGCGCGATATGGCCAAGTTATCTCGGGTACTCATAACGGAATGCTCTGACTACTACAAACTTTTTTCCACCAAAAGATTCTATTTCAGGAAAAAATGGTATAGAAATCATAATAAGTTATTGGGAGTACGGAACGGCATGGTCATCGATGGCATAAAAACAGGATTTGTGACCGCATCCGGATACAATATTGCCGTTTCCGCCAGCAGCGGTGGAAATAGGTTGATAGTTATTCTGCTGGGGGAAAAAGATACTCGCCAGCGGGATTTGCATGTTCTTGGTCTACTAAAAAATGGGTTTCTCAAGATATCCGGGGCCAAAAAACGTCCAGTGACAAATATACTCACGGTGCCAAAATCCAAAAAAATTGCTCCCATCCGTTCTTCCATATGCGACGATCTGCTGGAGGATGCGCTGCGGGCAGCGAATACCAAAAACCTAAATGGTATAACCAAAAGTCGGCTATTTGAGCATGTGACCGAACTACAGCAATCTCAGCCAAATTCAAAAAGTGGAAAGGAGTTACCATGAGCGTCACCAAATCTTCAAAATTGGACAATGGAATACAGGTGGTTACCAAGAGCCTGGACGGATTCGAAAGCACCGCAATTGGCTATTGGGTCGACGCCGGCGGCGTCTGCGAAGATGTAACCAATAGTGGTGTTTCGCATTTTCTTGAGCATATGGCCTTCAAGGGCACTACCTCCCGGACAGCTCTTCAAATTGCCGAGGAAATAGAATCGGTGGGAGGATATCTGAATGCCTATACCTCCAAAGAGGTTACGGCTTATTTCGCCAAAGTTCTGGGAAATGACCAGAAACTTGCCCTGGATATGCTGGCGGACATTCTCCAAAATCCAACATTTTTGCTGGAGGAGCTGGAAAAGGAAAGGGGGGTAGTACTCCAGGAATTGTATCAGGTGCGGGATACTCCGGACGACATCGTATTTGATCATTTCCAGTCTGTATGTTTCGGTGATCAATCCATTGGTTTTCCAATAGTGGGGTATGAAGAAGTGGTCTCAGAGCTGACGGCCGACGATCTGCGGCAGTACCGAGATAAATACTACACCGCCGACGGCATAATTCTTGCGGCTGCCGGTAATGTGTCCCACGAGCAGCTGCTGGACATGGCCGGCGAAAATTTGGGCGCATTTTCCGCCAAGGCTTCGCCGGATCACGACGAACAATATCGCTACATCGGCGGAGCCCATGCGGATATAAGGGAACTAGAGCAGGTGCACTCCATCGTGGGATTTGAAGGAGTTGCCAACCTGGATCCTGACTATTATACCATGGCCATATTTACCTCGATTCTCGGCGGCGGGATGTCGTCGCGGCTGTTCCGGGAAGCCAGGGAAAAAAGGGGATTATGCTACTCGATATACGCATTTTCATCTTCCTATACGAAAAACGGCGTGTTTGGAGTTTATACAGCCACAACCGCGGATAAATTGGGCGAATTGGCCGATGTTGTGGCCAATGAAATAGTCAAAATGAAGGATGGAATTTCGGAAAAGGAATTCCAGATCACCAAAGCCCAATTCAGAGCTAGTCTGCTGATGTCCGGCGAAAATAGCAACACCTCCTGCGAGCAAATGGCTAGCCAAATGAGGGTGTTTGGCAGGCTGATAAGTAATGAAGAAATTTTAGCTAAAATAGATCGCATTACTCCGGAGGATGTAATGAAATTAACCAATCGAATACTGGCGTCGCAGTCATCCACTGTTACCGTTGGCCGATGTCTCTGCACGGCGGTTACGCGACAATTACAGAAGAATGGCATCAAGGTGTAAAAGCCAGTCCGCTAGGCAGGCTGACCGACTAAATCCAGGGGCAGTAGACTTCTTTCGAAACATGCGCTCTTTCGGTAATTTCTGCGTCGCTTCGGTGCTCGGATCCTCATGTACCACATGTACACTGCGCTCCGTATGCTCCTATAAATTCCTCGAAATATCT
>JAIRZD010000009.1 GCA_031267415.1 Holosporaceae bacterium | reverse complement strand
AAACAAAGATATTTCGAGGAATTTATAGGAGCATACGGAGCGCAGGACCGCAGTGTACATGTGGTACATGAGGATCCGAGCACCGAAGCGACGCAGAAATTACCGAAAGAGCGCGTGTTTCGAAAGAAGTCTATTGTTTTATTCGTCGAGATACAACATACTGCAATCGGTAATTTTGCATTCCAGGGGGCCTGTAACCCTGGGTTTCTGACGTAGAAATAGTTGCCATGGTTGGCTTTTATGATGCCGTTTTCCGATAATTTGTTGCTGATCGCCGGCCCCACCGGAACCGGGAAAAACGCTCTCGCGCTGCGGATATCGGAAGCCATTAGACCAATAGCAGAATCGGAAATTCTGAACGCCGACGCCCTGCAGCTCTACGATGGTCTGAAAATTTTGACCAATTTCCCCTCCGAGAAACAGCTGCAGCGCGTTCCCCATGTATTATTCGGCATTCTGAATCCAATGGATTCCGCCAATGCGGCCTGGTGGGCAAATATGGCAATGAAAGAAATCGACCGCATCCGCGCCCTGGGAAAAGTCGCCATCGTCTGCGGTGGAACCGGATTTTATCTAAAGGCGTTGCAAGACGGTCTAGCTACGATTCCGGAAATTTCTCCGGAAATATTGGCCGAAGCGCAGGAAAAGCTTAAAAAAATTGGCCGCAATAATTTTTTCGATGAGCTGCAAAGAATAGATCCCCACTACGCCGGTGGCAACAATCCGCAGCGCATGCTCCGGGCCTACGCGGTGCTATGCTCTACTGGAAAATCTTTGACTGATTGGTGGAAGAATGGGAATGGAGATGGAGATGATACAACCCGCAGCGCTGGTCGCAATTGTAGCTGTCTTGTACTGAATCCGAACCGCGAAGCGCTGGGCAATGTTTGTCGGCGCAGGATAGACGCCATGTTCGATGCCGGGGCCATCGAGGAAGTCGATAACTTCAGGGCAAAATATGATAATCCTGACCGAAGTCAGCTGGCATTCGCCGTGGGCTACCGGGAGATATCCTCCTTCCTGAAAAAAGAAATTTTACTGGACGATTGTCGGGAAAAAATGCACATACGCACCATGCAATACGCCAAACGCCAGAGCACCTGGTTTCGGAACAAAATGGCAGCAGCCACTTTCTTGTCAGAGTTTGGTCATCAGCTCGATTTGGATACGCTAGCCGGCAACATTAACTAGTTATCAACAAAATCTGTGGATAACTTTGTGGATAACTTTCTAGCTACGCAAAAAAACCCCTATTTTTCACCCTCTTATATCGCCTTGCCTTCCTTTTGATCACAGAGCCAACCTATTGTTTTATATAGCCTTTTTTTATTGCGGCCGCTTCTGGCGGAATAGCTGGAAATCCACCAAAGGCTTAGTCGCCTCCTGTGTATTGTGCGCTGCATATTTTTACGCCCGATTATGAAAAATGGCATGTGATTTAGCCATAAAATCTTTTATAGTAGTGTACAGACGAAGGAAGAGGTAACATTGAGTACTAGTTTGATAGACATGGCAGAAAGATTAGCCACCAAGCTGGATCTTAGCTATAATCGCTGCGAAGAGGATGAGATAATCATCAAGTTGGACGGCCAGAGGGCGACTTACAACCTAACAGTCCTGCTCGGTCGCGAGGACGTAATGTATTTTTCGTGCAATTTAAATATTCTCGTTCCCAAGCGAAGACGTGCACGGTTAGTGGATGCCATAGTTAAAGTAAATGAACAGCAGTGGCTTGGGCATTTCGACCTATCCAGCAAAAGTCGCTATATTTTTTATAGTTTGCAAATTCCGTTTACCTCTTCGTTTCTGGCGGAGGAGTTGATAATAGAAGATTCCCTGCGGATAGTTATGGCCGAATGCGATCAGTTTTATCATTATTTTTCTGCATTAGCGATGGGAGATATCCCCACCGGCGTATCCATCGATGCCCTTATGCTGGAATCCGCCGGCGAGGCTTAGCCGCTGGAAACGTTGGCGCTGAGCGCTCGGATATATTAAGACAATGTTTTTTGTTTTTTCTCTTGTTTTTTTGAACAAAAGGCAATAATATATACAGTAGTAGCTAGGAAGAGAAGAAGTCATGATAGAGAAAGAAAAAGTTTTAGTTTCCAGGACCATTGCCGTTCCTGCCGATACTAACCCCTGGGGAGATATTTTCGGTGGCTGGATTATGTCGCTGATGGATATCGCCGCCGGCAGCATCGCAGCGCGCTTGGCCCGGGGCAGCATAGCCACCAAGGCGATAAACAACGTGATTTTTGATATTCCGATATTTGTCGGAGACGAAGTCTCAGTCTATGCGGAGATAGATAAAATTGGGAATACTTCCATAACCTTAGATGTCTTCGTAACCATCCGAAGAAGAGAGCAGCAGGAAGAAAAACCAGCGGTGCGCGGAACATTCGTGATGGTAGCGCTGGACGAGAATCGCCGCCCGCGTCCGGTACGACAAAAATGGCCCCTGAACGAGTAGAGTTTTCGTGGACAATATGTTAGATTTAGTTTGTAGAATGAAGGTGAAGTGGCGTCATGGATGGTGAAAAAATGGAAGAAGACATAGTTGGGCAGGAGCCGGAAGGCGATGCTGGGTGGTCCGCAGATGCAAATACTGGCTCAGTGGACGACAAACGGATTCCAGAACTGGAAGAAGAGGTTCGTTTGTTGAAGGATGCGCTGTTACGCAAGGCAGCGGAACTGGATAACCTCCGCAAAAGAATGGAGAGGGAAAAGACCGAAGCCGTCCAGTATGCCAGTGGTAAATTCGCCAAGGATCTACTATCGGTTTTGGATAATTTCCAGAAAGTCGCTGATAATTTTCCGGCTATTAGCAAAATAGTAGAACAGGATCAGACGCTAAAGGCATTTTTCGAAGGTATCATGCTGAGTGGACGTGAGTTGATATCGGTGTTTTCTCGGCACGGATTGTCACGCATAGAAATCTCCAGGGGGGAGGCGTTCGATCCATCCCGTCACCAGGCCATGTGCGACGTGGAAAGCGATGAATTCTCCCCGGGAACGGTGGTGCAGGTATTCCAGGATGGCTACCTGCATCACAGTCGCCTGCTGCGTCCGGTGATGGTGGCAGTGGCCCGCCGGAAAGAAAGTAAAAGTAGCAGTGGTAGTAGTAGTAGTAGTAGTGGTGGTGGTGGTGGTAGTAGCCAAACAAGCCGTGACGATGATAAATGACGCCTCTTTGTGTTGATTTGGACGGCACTCTTATCCGTGGGGACGTCAGTCTCCTGGCTCTGGGGAAATTTCTGCGCCAGAATCCGCTAAATATTCTGACAGTGCTTTGCTGGCTGGTGAACGGCGGTAGAGCAAAGCTCAAGCAAAAGCTGGCACTGGAAATCCCACTGAACGTTGAAGATTTGGACTATAATGAGGAGTTTTTGGATTTTTTACGGGAAAGAAAAAAGAAAGGGCACCCTCTCTTCCTGGCGACGGCCTGCGATGCTGTGTACGCGGAAAAAATTGCTGAATTTTTGGGAATATTCAGCGGTGTATTTGCCAGCGACGGAAAGATTAATCTCCGGGCTTCGGCCAAGGCGGCAGCGTTGGTTATTATTTTCGGTCGTCAGGGATTTTCCTACGCCGGCAATTCTTTGGACGACCTAGCTGTGTGGAATTGCTGCTCCGAATGCATCCTGGTTAATCCATCGTTTCTCGTCGGGCAGATTATGAAAAATAGATGCAGTCTTATTTTTAGAATTTAAAAAAAGATCCAGATAAAGGCCCGGACAGGGGATTTTTCGCCAGGGAAACCCAATAATACCATTTCCCGCTCAATTATTCGGATGATACGCTGATTTGCAGGGCGCGCGCCGGTCATTTTGGATAAATTGCAATGGGAAACGGTATAATAGACTTCTTTCGAAACAAAGATATTTCGAGGAATTTATAGGAGCATACGGAGCGCGCAGGACCGCAGTGTACATGTGGTACATGTGGCACATGAGGATCCGAGCACCGAAGCGACGCAGAAATTACCGAAAGAGCGCATGTTTCGAAAGAAGTCTAATATCCGCAAAGACGCACAGAGCATCCCCCCGCAGCGCATAACGCTGCAGGGAAACGTGTTGTCATAGTTATTTAAAACGGAGCGCAGCCGAAGCTGCATCGCGCAGCGGGACCTAACTCTCGCCAAGAACCGCCACCAGGACAGAAAAACCATCCTATCCAGGAAGTTAGCACATCGCCGGGAGCATTGCAACCAGGTTGTGTATTTTTTTTAAAAAACAATCTAGGGTTGCGCGGCGACCACGACTACGGTTGATAATCAATGCCCCAGGCCCGGTCCGCGATTTACATCCAGGCCCGGTCCACGATTTATATCCAAGACCTAGGTCCACGATTTATATCCAGGCCTAGGTCCGCGATTTATATCCAGGCCCGGTCCGCGATTTACATCCCGGCCCGGTCCACGATTCACAGGCCCGGTCCGCGATTTACATCCCGGCCCGGTCCGCGATTTATATCCAAGGCCTAGGTCCGCGATTTATATCCAGGCCCGGTCCACGATTCACAACCACGGCCCAGATCATCAGTGAAGTCTTCCAGGAGATTGTTAAATTTCGAAAATATTAGACTTCTTTCCAAACAAAGATATTTCGAGGAATTTATAGGAGCATACGGAGCGCAGGACCGCAGTGTACATGTGGTACATGAGGATCCGAGCACCGAAGCGACGCAGAAATTA
>JAIRZD010000034.1 GCA_031267415.1 Holosporaceae bacterium | reverse complement strand
ATTTCTGCGTCGCTTCGGTGCTCGGATCCTCATGTACCACATGTACACTGCGGTCCTGCGCTCCGTATGCTCCTATAAATTCCTCGAAATATCTTTGTTTCGAAAGAAGTCTATTATCACCATCATCAGATGCTGAGCTTCAGACCCAGGATGAGCATATTTCCCCTGTTTTTGCCGGTGGTGGACAACTTGCAGGCTTTATGGTACGCCTGGGCCCGGGGACAGCTGTCTGATTGCACGTTGTTATACTCGAGGTATACGCTACAGCTTTTGTGTGGAACATACTCAAAAGCCAACGAAGTAACGTCGGCAGTGGCTTTTTCGTCCATGGAAAATTTTACCTCCGACCTGAAATAGCCGGCGGATACTGTCAGTCGATCGTTGATGGCGTAGGCAGCTCCCACCGAGAAGGTCTGGCCCGCGTCAGCCCCGGGTTTTAGCCCGACATTCGCATCGGCGAGGGTGTAGCCTCTTGTCACATCGAAGACGGTAATGTCAGCACTGGCGTATCTTTTGGATCTCAGAGATTCACAGTTATTGGAATAGCCGAGCGCTAATTTAAAATCTTTGTAGCCGAAGATGACTCCTAGGTTGTAGGCGCGAATATCGTTCACCTCCACATCGGCAAGAGTGGTTTTTCCTTTGCCGAGCCATCCGCAGAGGGCCAGTTTTCCATTGAACGCCTTTGGGTCTCCGAATTTATAGACGATGCCTCCGGTGACGATGTTTTTGGAGTAGGCAGTGCGCATTCCTGGGCAATTGGCTTTCTCATCGCTGACCTGCCGGTTACCAACCTTCGGATGTATCGTCTGGAACGGATTTTTAGTCCGGCTATCCGGGGTAAATGACAGTCCCAGAGAGAGTCCGGAAAATTCCCGGGACAGGTAGGCTATTTTGGCCGCTTTACTGTCGTCAAATGGGAAGCCATCGTCGACAAAAGACCCTGCAGATTCATTGTAGAACAGCGAAAGATTCCGGCTGCCGTAGCCGCCATAGCCCACCAGGACGCTTCCGCCATTTATTGTCAAGGAGTCCGCCATTGTGGGGGTATAGCCGAGCTTCACTGTTCCGGTGGCATCGGATGTCAGGAATAAATATGCCGTCCTTATGATGGCGCCTCCCTGTTTTATTATCCCGGAATTAGCCTTCGCTCCAACTTCAAATCCGAAATCGTATTGATCGCATTTGTTGAGATTTTTCACAAAAATATCGCTTTCCAGCGCAAACAGGCGGCAGGCGTTATCACCTCTTTTATTCTGACTCACCCCCAGCAAGCTGAAATTTAGAGTGCCACGGAAGCTAATCGGACAATCCATGCCGTTCGCCTTCAGGGCATCGCTTACAAGTTCATTAAGCAGCTTTTCCTCATTCTTGGCAGACGTCGCAGGAGTATCCACTGCTTCGCAGAGGTTACCCAGGAGCAATGTCAACAATATCACCTTTTTCATTTCTGCCTCCTCAGATATTAAAAACTATACCACACGCGTGGGGATTATATAAAAGCTTTATCACTTTTACTAGCATATGACTGGTTCGATTTTTCTGCAAACGTTAACGTTATGGAGAGTTTTGTTCTGAATTTTTTAGTGTGCGAAAAAAATAGGCGAAAATATGGCTTTGCCGCACGGTTGGAAATATGATACATGTGATCCTGTTGTTAAAAGAAAGGTGACTGAGATGAAAGCGATAAAAGCAATATATGCATCATTGGGACTGCTGTTAATGTCAAGTGGCGCGGCAGGAATGCACTTTGAGGTGGAGAAAGTGAATGAAAATTCTGCAGGCGAGAAGAAATGGGGCGCGCTGACCAAGGCGCAGATGGAAGCGGCAACATTTGACGATATTGAGTCGCTGACGGATGTTGTGGAAAAGTTCCTATATGCGTATAAAAACGGTATAGAACAAAGTACCAAATCGGATTGGGCATCGCAGTCTAACTTAACGTTCGATGTCTGCGTAGATGAAGGAGAATTGTATATATATTTAGCTTGCCACAGAGAGGAGATAGTTTTAAAGTTTTGCCCAGGTAGAAAAAAGTTTATTCTGCTGTCTGGACCAGTGACATTTTCGAAAGACGCTCCGATGTTCGAGGAACTTGATCAAGTCAGTGTGGTGGTCTCAGCCAGAGACGGCCATTATAGGTATAACTCCGGTGATAGCTTTCGTGCACCTCTCTGGCTGCGTAATGATATGAGTGTATATGACATGCTGTGGAATCTTGCTATTTACAGTGGTAATATGGACGCCTTCCCGAGGTAGAATTCGGCTCCCGGGACACGCCACAGTTTTTTAGGCTGTGGTCTCCTGGGTGGTATTCTTCCCGGCCGTGACACTGGAAAAATATCATATGCTTTTTGCTTCATTTAATATTAATGGTCTTCGTGCTGCCATTGGTAATGGGTTGCTGGATTTTCTTGCTAATTTACAAGCTGACATTATTTTGCTGCAAGAAACAAAGCTGGTAACCCCCATTGATTTGCCCATTTCCGGATACAGATGCGCCTGGAATTTTTCCCAAAGAAGCGGTTACGCTGGCACAGCCATTTTGTTTCGGAAAAACCCGCTTGAAATTCACTATGGCTTTACCAATACCAACTTTAATAATGAGGGACGGATTATCACACTCGAATATCCATCATTTTTTGTGGTTAATGTGTATGTGCCGAATTCTCAAGGCTATTTGCGCCGTTGGTATTATCGCCTGGATTGGGATGCTGCACTACTGGAGTATCTAGCTGTTTTATATACCCGAAAACCGATTATTCTAGGGGGAGATTTTAATGTTGCCCATAATTACCTGGATATTTATCCTGAAAACCAGAAAAATATCGAAAATCAAACAGGATTCCGGGCTGAGGAACGCGGAGGGTTCGATAAGTTATTAGAACTTGGTTTTGTGGATACATTCCGTTTCTTACACCCCAACGATTCTGGGTTTTACACCTGGTGGTCCGGGAAAAATGAAAATCGGAAGTATAACCGGGGCCGCCGCATCGATTATTTTATAGTTTCGGACACATTAAAATCAAAAATCCAAGAAAGTTCAATAGTTCAAGCTGATCCCATCAGTGACCACGCTCCCATAAAGCTGGTCATGGGGATATAATCGCGTATCTGCGAATGATGTAAGCCGAAGGAAACTTTCCAGCCGCAAGAAAGCGCTTTTCTCCGGCGGAAGTTGAAGAAAAAGGAGTAGGATTAGGACGATGTTTTCTTTTTTGGCCGCTAGTTTTTTGTCGTTTTTTGAGAGTGTGTGCTGTGGTAGTAGTGTTCTTTTATACAAGGACGCTGGTGTTTCTGATAGTAGTCTTAAGCATACCTGCTGTTTTTTTAAAGAAAATGTTCATCTTGTAGATTCCGATTTTTTAAAAAA
>JAIRZD010000048.1 GCA_031267415.1 Holosporaceae bacterium | reverse complement strand
TGCGATTTGATGGAGAAAATGGGTGGACTGCCGAAGAGATGCACGAGAGGGCAAAGTGTTGCCAAGAGATATTGATGGCGTTGATCGAAGGGATGGGAAAGAAAAACAGTATAAGCGGCGAGGAGGAATTTGCTCGGCTGACTGACCAAGCAGGGAGGGAAGAGTTGACGAAGAGCGCAAAGAGTTATCGAGCGAGCGTCGTTCTGAATGGAAAAAACAATCAAAGTTCTTGCGGGACAATAAGTAGTCCTAAAAATCTGGGGGAATATATAGCAGAGATGAATAAGTACAACGTAAAATTGCCTGATTATATGCTGAATATATAGGAACAGCGCGGATGAAACCACATGCCGGAAAGTCTAGGTCGCCTGGCCCGGAGTTTCCGGCTGCGGTTGTCGGACAATGATTCTTTTGACCCGCCGGGGATCAGCGTCTACTATCTCAAATTCGATACCGGATGGATGGAGTAGCGTTTCTCCGCGGGTCGGCATTCTTCCAGCCAGCAGCATGGCAAGTCCACCCAGGGTTTCCACATCTGGCTCTTCGCCCTCCACCACAAATGGTTTCGTCAGATCGACTCCGAGTATTTCTTCAAATTCCCCCAGCAGCATTTTTGCGTCTGCCAGAAATGATCCATCCTGCCGACTGATGACCTGGGGAAATATATCGCGGCTCTGTTGTATCTCCCCAACTATTTCCGATACCACGTCCTGGAGGGTTACCAGGCCATCCACGCCACCAAATTCATCCACCACCAGCGCCATGTGATTGACGGATGATTTTATTTCCACCAGTAGTTCCGGCAATTGAATGCTGGGAACAACGTAAATTACGTCCTTCAATAGCTGTGATAGATTAAATGATTCTGGATTCTTAATATAGACAACAAAATCCATGGCCCTGACGATGCCGACAATATCGTCCAATGTGTTGTTGTATATTGGAATCTGGGAAAAATGACTCTGGGAAAATATTTCGATGAATCTGTCCAAAGTCGTATCAGATTTGGCGGCCACAATATCGGCCCGGGGCACCATGATATCCGCCGCTGTCAGATCCTTTAATCCCAACACATTGGATACCAGGGCGAGCTCGCCGTGATCGCTGGATTCCTGATTCTTGGTTAACGACTGCTCCGATTCGATAAGATTTTCCAATCTGTCCAGCAGAGGAACTTCTGGCGTCTTTTGCTTGAAAAAACTACTGAGGCGTTTTTTTAGGTTAAATCCCATTGGTCACCAATTCTACATTCATACATATGGATTTGCAATATTCAGATCGCCAAGAATTTTAATCTCCAACTGCTCCATTAGTTCCGCCTGTTGATGGCCTGAATGATCATAGCCGAGAAGGTGTAGCACACTATGAATCACCATATGTTTCAGATGGTCATCAAATGTTTTTTCCTGCTCCCGTGATTCCAATTCGATGATCTCGTAGGCCATGGCAACGCTACCGAGTACGCATATATTGCAGCAGTAGCCGTCGGTTTCATAGTTATTGCAGCAGTCGCACTCGTCCGCCAGCCTAGTATCCAGAGAACTGGCCGGAAACGACAACACATTCGTTGGCTTATCTATTCCACGGTATGTTTTATTGAGTATTTTTAGCTCTTCGTCATCGGTAAACAAAAAACATATTTCCACGTTGTAGTGATTTAATCCCAACTCCCCAAACACCGCTTCCACACACATGGCCGTGATGGACTTTACATCACAGCGACTCCAGGAATCATACTCTATCAAAATGTCCAGATTCATTTTTCCACAACACCTACTAAACTATGGGACAAGCGATCAGTAATTTTTACCAGCACCAAATCTCCCGCGGACAAAGAATTATCCTCCACGGCCACCGCCTGGGAATATTCACTGCGACCATTCCATTGATTCTCGTGCCTGCCGCGTTTGGTTATGAGCACCTCCAGATACCTTCCAATGCAATTTTGATTAAATTGATCCTGCTGAAAATTTAGTATTTCCTGTAAAATTGTCAATCTTTCGGATTTTACATTCTCCGGGATTTGCCCCTCCATCCGTTCCGCCGCCGTGTTGGGCCGCTGACTGTATTTAAACGAGTAAGCCTGGGAAAATTTTACGGTCTCGACGAGTCTCAGCGTTTCCTGAAAATCGTTGTCCGTTTCGCCCGGAAATCCCACTATGAAATCCGACGAAAATGCCATGTCAGGCCGCCTGGATCTGAGGAGATCTATACATCCAAGATAGTCGGCCCGGGAATATTTTCTGTTCATGCGCTCTAGAACATCATCAGATCCCGATTGTACCGGCAGATGTAGCGATGGTGCAAGAATATTTATCTCGCCGTGGGCCCGGGCCATGCCTTCATCCAGATCCTTGGGATGCGATGTGAAGTAACGCAGGCGTTTTAGTTCATCCAATTCGGCCAGCGCAAATAGAAGTCGAGATAAATTCCAGCTTTTTCCGTCCAATCCAACGCCCCGATAGGAATTTACATTCTGGCCCAGCAGCACTATTTCCTTCGTTCCCCGGGACAGCAATTGCCGCGCCTCTTTCAGAACATCTGCGGCGTCCCGGGAGAATTCGCGCCCCCTGGTACGTGGAACCACGCAGTAGGAGCAAAAATTATCGCATCCCTCCTGGATGGTGAGAAACATCGATGTTTCTCCTTGCTGCAGCGATTGAGCTTCATCATAGCAACTAAATTTATCCTGATTCGTCTGGTCCGTTAAGATTTTTGGGGCAGCAGAAGGATGCCGCAGAGCCTCATCCAGGCATTGGGTTATCCGGTGAATTTCCCTGGGACCAATGATTATATCCACGTAGGGGGCCTTTTCTACCAAACGTTCGGGTTGCAATTGAGCGACACAACCAGTTACCACTATTAGAAAATCCGAATAGGCCGATTGCGCCTTTACTTTCAGCAGACGAGCCCTGCCCAAATCCGAGAATAGCTTCTCATCAGCCTTTTCCCGGATGCTACATGTATTGAAAATTACAATGTCGGCTTCGGTTATTTTGTTGGCTTGAACGTATTTTTCCTTCACCAGCAAATCCGAAATTCGAGATGAATCATAGGAATTCATCTGACAACCGTAATTTTTTATAAAAAAACGCTTCATTTCCATAGTATGCCACATATACTCACTCTATTTTCGAAAAATTTGCAGTTTTTTTCAAGGTTTGCGGGCATAATTTGTGGATCGCTCTATTTTTCGTCCAAGATACTCAATAATCAAAACCAGAATGTAGTAGTAGGCTCCGGCAATGCATAGGGGGGTAAAGTATTCGAACTGCTGGGCGGCAATAATTTGGGATCTCCGCATAATGTCCATGCCACCTATGATGGAAATCAGAGTTGTTTCCTTTAGAAGTGCAATAATTTCGTTGATCAGCGCCGGAAAGATATTTATCACCACCTGGGGCAGGATAATGTCCTTCCACATATAAAAAACTGGAATTCCGAGGGTTTTTGCCGCTTCGAATTGTCCCCGCGGAAGACTTTCAATGCCGGATCTCAGAATTTCCGCAATGTAGGCTGAGCTATTAAGGCCAAAGGCAATAATGCCGGCCGATAGGATGCCGGGTCTAAATCCTATCAGTCCCGGGGCTGCCAGGTAAATTATGCTCAATTGCAGTATAAGGGGCGTTCCCCTGACAACCGAAACCCAGCCATTCACCAGGGGCAGAGCAATTCGATACTGCCGCAATACGGACAATATCACGCCCAGGAGCAGCCCGATTGCTATGCCGCCTCCGGTCAATTCCAGGGAAAAAATAACCCCATCGCCAATGTAGCTACAATTATGTATCAGCTGCTCCATGTGATTCGCATCGTTTTTTATACTTCTTCACTACTTTTACTTTTAGCTACTTTAACAGCTACCCTTAGCGCAGGTATTTATCCTTTAACATCTGCAATTCTCCGGAGGATTCAAGCTCTTTCAGCGCCTCATTAACTTTGGCTCTCAGAGCAGATCCCTGCTTGAACATAAGCACGTATCCGCTGTTTTCGGCCACACTGGAATAGGCTAACCCCTCATTTTTTTCGCAAAAAGTCCTGGCCGGGACAACATCCAGAAAAACGTAGTCCACATGGCCGGCCTTCAGCATTTCAATTGCCACGTTTACCGTATCGACGGCTGTTAGACTGGCGGTCGGAGCTTTTTCCTCCAACATCTTTTGATGATCCGAGGAGCCGCACTGATAGGCTATTTTCCCACTGGTCACCTGCTCCAACCTGGTTATGGGAGTGTTTTTTTTGTATACGATGGCGCAGCCGGAATTGCAATATACGTTGGAAAAATCACAGTGTGCTTTTCTTTCTTCGGTAATTTCGATGGCACTGAGTGCGGCATCCACTGTTTCGTTTTGAATTGAAGCCAGCATGGCTCCCAGCGGCATATCGGCAAACGATGCGGTCTTTCCCAGCTTTTTAGCCAGTAATTTAGCCAATTCCACATCTAGTCCAACAAGATGTCCGGCCTTGTAGTATTCAAACGGTGGATAATCGGCGCAGACGGCAAACCTCAGGTCATCGGCGGCGTCGCCAGGTTTTTTAGCTTCGTCACTGCAGCCCAGCAGCAGTAAAACGGCAGCAGCCCAGACTCCGGAACATTTTTTCACTGGTATATCCCCAAAACTACACAGCAACCCCACCAGCGCTATGCTATATCTGCTCCCAATCGAAAGTCAATAATATGCCATTAGACTTCTTTCCAAACAAAGATATTTCGAGGAATTTATAGGAGCATACGGAGCGCAGGACCGCAGTGTACATGTGGTACATGTGGTACATGAGGATCCGAGCACCGAAGCGACGCGGAAATTACCGAAAGAGCGCATGTTTCGAAAGAAGTCTATTTTTGTTCATGGACGCAGTTCATCAGACATGGAGATCTTCTCTTTATTCTCTTATTCTTTTATATTTATCTTTTTTAACATTTTTCACGGGGTGGCCCTGGCTGATCCTATAAAAAATATAGTAAAAACTACCCGTTTACAATGTATACTATGCTAAATTTTTTGCTGGTGTGAGATGAGAATTTTTACAATTGGTTTATCTTTGTTAATTTTATCCGGTTGCGCCGATCGTGGGGATCCTATGACTTCAGAAAATTCTTCTGAAGTATCCGAGAAAAAATGCTACGGAGAAGTTTTTCAAAAATTAATTGATGAAATGGTGGATGCCATATCAAAGGACGATCTTCCCCATAGTTCCAACAAAATCTGGAAAATTTATGAAGATGAATTATTTGATGATGTTGGCTTCTGTGGAATAAAACCTCTATACGCGCTACTGGAAATAAACTCCACTCTTAACCATGTCCTGAAGGGAGCGATACGTTATCGAGTTAAAAAAAGTGAATATGAAAACGCTCTGAAGGACTATAATCAAATGAAGGAGCGACTAATTTCCGATTTAAAAACTCTATCAGATTCAAGCATTTTCATAAAAAATGATTTTAGATACACAGCGGTAACGCTGCTAGAAAGAGTTTATGGGCTTCATTTATGCAATTTCATCGGCAAAAACAGGCCATTTCTGACTGATGTATGGTACGACTATGTTTCTAAAGTGGTAAAGGACAGTGATAGAGTGCCAGCCGGACTTAACGAAGCAATTCCAGATCACGATCTCTCTCTGGAGTATGCAAATTTTCCCAACAGTGAATCGGTGGTTTTTGTTTTTTCCATAAAAAATAGTTGCTGCAAAGTTGTCGCCTTTGCCAATGGGTGCTGTGACGCCGCTATTTATCGGATGTACCTACTAGATCCTCGAAAAGGTCAGAAATTAGAGGAAATTCATATAGATGTAAGACATCCTTTCGGAGGCGACAAAAATGTTAATGACATTCATATTGGACACTCACATTTGAATTGGGATAAGGAAAACTTTACTTTTTCCGTCGGTGAAGAAGAATACAAAAGAATATACACTCTGGATTTGAAAAATAAATGTGTTCGAAGCGCAGCAAAAAAATAATCGGATACAGTTCCAATTAAAGCAAATCTAACTAAAACCTGATCCGGTCCCAGGAAGACACCTCGGCAAACCGAAGTTTTTGACATCCTGGGATAAACCAGGCCTCATTCGAGGCATCCGTTTCATCTATCCGGCATCGAAACTTTCCGGCATGTAATTTCATCCGCGCGTTTTCTATATTTCCATATAAGAAGGCAATTTTATCCCGTACTTTTTCATCTCTTTTTTATATTCCTCCAGATTTTTAGGATTACTTATTGTCCCGCAAGAACTTTGATTGTTTTTTCCATTCAGAACGACGCTCGCTCCATAACACTTTGCCCCCTTCGTCAACTCTTCTCTCCTTTCTGGGTCAGTCAGCCGAGCAAATTCCTCCTTGCCGCTTATACTGTTTTTCTTTCCCATCCCTTCGATCAACGCCATCAATATCTCTTGGCAACACTTTGCCCTCTCGTGCATCTCTTCGGCAGTCCACCCATTTTCTCCATCAAATCGCA
>JAIRZD010000050.1 GCA_031267415.1 Holosporaceae bacterium | reverse complement strand
TGTGGGTTCGATTCCCTCCGCCCCTGCCAATGTGTTTTTCTTGTATTTTTAGGAGCAAGTGTCCAGTGATTAGTCCTGCAGAGTTTGTAAGTCAGATCCGAAGAGAATTCCGGAAGGTTACCTGGCCTAGTCAGGCAGAGACGGTGGGCATGACGGTGGCTGTTGTGCTGCTAATGCTGGGTACGATGATTTATTTTTTCGTGACAGATAGCGTGATTTATTTCTGCCTGCGTAAAATTCTTGGCGTTTAGGAGTTGGCAACTTGAAGTGGTACATCGTTAACGTATATTCCGGGTTTGAACGCAAAGCCGTCGAGGCCATACAGGATCAGGCTCGGCGAAATGATTTGCTAAATATGTTCGGAGAATTGCTGGTCCCGTCCGAGGAAGTAACGGAAGTTCGCAAGGGCACAAAAGTAAAAAGTGAACGGAAATTTTTCCCTGGATATATTTTGGTGCAAATGACTCTGACGGACGAAACCTGGCATCTAGTCAGATCAATTCCGCGGATATCGGATTTTCTAGGATCACGCGGAAAGCCGAGGGCCATTCCCGACAGCGAAGTAAACAAAATAATGAAAAAGGTGGAAGACAGCATAGCCTCTTCCAGCAATGTAGCCGATTACCAAATTGGCGATACGATTATGGTTTGCGATGGTCCATTTACATCCATGCAGGGGGTCATTGAGGATGTCGACCTGGAAAAAGAGCGAGTAAAAGTTTCAGTTTCCATCTTTAGACGAACGACAAATTTGGATTTAGGCTTCTTTCAGATCGAAAAAGTCGTATGAGATGTCTTTTTGCGGGTTGAAGCTTTTGGGCATAAATGATATAAGTGCATTCGAGTTGGAGGTTACACCATGAGAACGTTTTCTCTAAAAGCTGACCAGGTGAAGAAAAATTGGATCCTGATAGACGCTGAAGATCTAGTATTGGGAAGGTTATCGGCCCTTGTTGCCGGTTATCTGCGGGGAAAGCACAAGCCGGAGTTCAGTCCGCACATGGATTGCGGTGATTATGTGGTGGTTGTCAACGCGAAAAAAATCAAGGTAAGCGGCAACAAAATGGAGGATCATGTTTTTTACTGGCACACCGGTTATCCTGGCGGTATAAAGCAGAGAACCCTTAGGGAATGTCTTAGCAGCAAGTTCCCGGAGAGGGCTATCTGTAAGGCGGTGGAGCGCATGCTTCCGAAGGGACCGCTGGGGCGCAAAATGTTGAAGAATCTCAAGGTGTATGCTGACGCTACTCATCCGCATGCTGCCCAGCAGCCACAGCTATTGGACGCTGCATCCAGGAATCCAAAAAACGTAAGAAAAGGCTAGACGATGCAACAATTTACACTAGATAATCTAAAACAGGCGCTGGAAGATAAGGCTGCTGATGATCGGACTGCGGCCGCAGCCGGCACTCCTGCCGTCCAGAAAATCGACGCCGGTGGACGTACCTATGGTACCGGTCGCCGCAAGGAATCCGTGGCACGGGTTTGGTTAAAGCCGGGGACCGGCGCAATTACCGTAAACGGTCGGCGTATATTTGAGTATTTTTCCCGTTCCGTTTTGCAAAATCTCGCCCTTCACCCGTTCCAGGTGGCTGACCGCGTCGGAATTTATGATGTGTTTTGCACCGTGAGTGGAGGTGGCACGACTGGCCAGGCGGGAGCTTTACGCCACGGCATCAGCAAGGCTCTGGTAAATTATGAGCCCAATCTCCGATCGCTGCTGAAAGCTGCAGGGCTGCTCACCCGGGATAGCCGGGTCGTGGAGCGCAAAAAGTATGGATTAATGAAAGCGCGGCGAAGTTTCCAGTTTTCCAAACGGTAATTTGTTATTGCTGGTCCTCTGCGTTTCTCAATCAATATACCACAGGATTGGGTATGATAAGTGTTAAGTTACCACCCCAGTCTTCCGTGATGACGGTCATGGTGCGGGCGGCCATAAAAGCTTCAAAGGGATTGCTGCGGGATTTTGCCGAGCTGGAGAATTTGCAGGTTTCCGTAAAAAGCAATAAACTTTTCGTCACCAGCGCAGATCTCCGGGCGGATAAAATACTTCGGGAAGAGTTAATGCATGCCAGGCCGACCTATTCTCTGCTGTCGGAGGAGTCGTCGGAAATAGTCGGAGAGGATCCGTCGTTCCGCTGGATAGTAGATCCGCTGGATGGAACAGTAAACTACATGCATGGATATCCCCATTGGGCCACATCCATCGCTCTGGAAAAAAACGGCGAAATAGTAGCCGCAGTCACCTACGATCCAGTAAAAAATGAAATGTTTTGGGCTGAAAAAGGATGCGGTTCCCATGTGAACGATAAAAAAATCCGGGTGTCCGGGAAACGCAATTTATCGGAAATGCTGGTGTCGATGGGCTCCTTTAACCCCAACGAACCCAATAAATTGTTCCATTTATATAACAGCTTTCGCAGAAGCGGTTCCATGACCCTGGACCTGGCCTACGTCGCAGCAGGCCGCATGGACCTGATGTTTTCCACCATCGTACCAAACATATGGGATGTGGCGGCCGGGATATTGCTGGTAAAAGAAGCCGGCGGCATCGTTGCCACTCGAGATGGTAGCAGCATCCGTAATCATAGTGAAATTTCAATTGCCGGCAATATTGACCTGATCCAAACGACGTCAAAAATGAATTTGTTTTAGCGGTATTCCCATGAGCGTAAAAATTATCGCCGGAAAATACAGAGGAATGCAGCTGGAAGTGCCTAGATCCGCGCGTCCAACCCTTTCTCGTCATCGAACGGCGATCTTCGATCTACTGGAGGCCCTGGAGGAAAACTTCTTTCTAGGCAAGGCTGTGCTTGATTGCTTTGCCGGATCCGGGGCTATGGGTTTCGAGGCAATTTCCAGGGGGGCCAGCCGCGTTTATTTCGTTGATAATGATAAAAACTCCGTTTCCCTCATAAAAGCGAATCTAATAAAATTAAAGGAACAGGAAAATTGCGTTGTCATATGTTCCGATGTGCATCGATTGAAAAAAATCCGCGAAGGATACAACTGCGATTTGGTATTTATAGATCCGCCATATTTCGAAGATTTTTCACTGCAACAATTTCTGCCAAAGTTGCTGGAAAAACATTGGATATCGAATGATACTTTGTTACTGCTGGAACAATCTGTCCATCGGCTGGAGCATATTGATTTTTTTCAGGAAATAAAAACCAAAAAAATCGGCGGAACATTATTTTCCCTGGGAAAAATCAGCCCCCGGGCCAAAGTTGTCGGCTAAAAATTTAACAAAATACTCCGGAAGTTCGGCGGCGACATCCAGTGGAATACTCTCGCTACGTATTCGGCTGGCGTGCAGCAAAAGTTCCCCGGATTTTGACGCATCACCGTACTTCACATCGCCGCAAATCGGCGCCTGCAGCAGATTTGCGCAGTGGATTCGCAGTTGATGTTTTCTTCCGCTGCGGGGCTTGAGTTCCAGCAGCGAATAATTATTGCTGCTTTTCAGGGAACGATAGAAGGTAACGGCGGGCAATTTTCTATCGCCATCCTGCATTGGGGCATCCATAACTCCGGATCCGGAAATTTTTCCTGCCACAACTGCCAGATAGGTTTTTTCCATCCTATTTTCCCGAAAAAGTTCGGTGATAATTCGAGCGGTCGCGAGATTTTTCGCCAGCAGCAGAACTCCGGACGTGTCTTTATCAATACGATGCACCAGCCGACAGGAGTCCTCCGGTGACGTTTGATAAAGTCCAGCCAAAGTTTCAACGCAAATCGGCACTTTCGTTCCCATTTGCACCGCCAACCTGGCCGGTTTATTGATGGCTATTATATCTTTGTTTTCAAATATAATCATGGATTTAAACTGAAGCCGAAGCTTTTGAGCATAATCGCTATTTGGATCCGGTATGGTCGTCGCTTCGCCCGATGGTGGCAGATTGGCATAGATGCTGATGACGTCTCCGGCCCTGATACGATGGGATGCAGCAACACTCCGATTTTCAATCTTCACTTTCCCAGCTCGGAAAATTTTCTGTAAAAATGCATAGCTCACATTTCGGTGGACGCGTCTGATGACGTTGTCGACCCGCAGGCCATCATCGGTGGCAGTTATTTCTGTTTTCATGAAATTTGCCGAAGAATTGCCTCTAAAACATCAGTTGCTTGCTGGAGATTGTTGCCGCCACTACATTGGGCACAGACGGCATTCCCACCTCCCTTTCCGCCGATGATTTCCATGGCGCCTTTTAACAGAGAAGATGCCGGGTGCTGCTTCTGTAAATCCTTGCCGACAATCACAATCACATGAATTTTACCAACCGCATGATCCTCGGATACGAAAATACAAATACTTCGATCCAAAATGCTCATATTGTCCTTCAGTCCCCTCAGATCATCCGGTGAATAAGCTTCCAGCAGGGCATACTGCAGAATTAAATCTGCTTTTTCAACAATATGGAGCGCAGACATGGCAACCCGTTGCTTCCAGACGGCAAGTTCCTGCTTTTTTTTCTTTAGTTCGTCGGAAATGGACAATATTTTTGCCGGTAGTTCTTCGGGGCTGCATTTCACAGGTTCCGAGGACTGCCGCAGCAATTTTTCCAGCCCGATGACGTGGTGCAGAATACCAATTCCGCTAATGGCCTCTATTCTTCTTATGCCGGAGCCTATGCTAGTTTCGAAGAGGATTTTGAATAATCCGATTTCCGAAGAGTTGGAAACGTGGGTACCGCCACATAGTTCGAAAGATATCTCTTCTTCCGACCCGGGGTTATAAAAGCGCACTGTGCGCACCAAATCCCCATATTTTTCTCCGAAAAGGGCGGTCGCGCCGGAATTTATGGCTTCGTTGCGATCCAGAACCCGCAGCTGCATCGTCAGACCATCAATTATCCAGGAGTTCACAAGATTTTCAATTTTTTGCAGATCTTCCGCTGTAACGGCTGAGCCGTGGGAAAAATCAAACCGCAATCCCCGGTCGTCCAGACGAGAACCGCGCTGCGCCACGTGATTTCCCAGTACCTGTTTCAGGGCCGCCTGCAACAGGTGGGTGGCACTATGATTGGCCATGATTTTCCGGCGCCGCTGCCTATCTATGGCTAATTCTCCCAGGTCTGACACGCCGATGCTGCCGACCAAAAGCTCTCCCTCATGAACTATCAGTGCATCGCCGTATTTCTTTGTGTCAGCTACGGCGAATAGTCCATTGGCTGTTTTTATTTCTCCCGCATCTCCGCATTGTCCGCCGCTTTCGGCATAAAATGGAGTTTTTTCCACCAGCAATTGGGCTCGGCCAGACGATAGAGCCTGGACTTCTTCCCCATTCTGGACAATGGCAACAATCTGACTAAAACAGGACATGGTTTCGTAGCCACAAAATTCAGTTGGCCCCAGCTTTGCCCTCAGAATTCGCCAGAGATCGCCCTCCGTGGAGGTTCCCGAGCCCGCCCATTTGGCACGACGCCGTTGATCCTGCAGCGCCGCATCAAATCCGGCCAAATCCACGCCTATGCCGTGAGTTTTCAAGACATCCTGGGTAAGATCCAGCGGAAATCCGTAGGTATCGTACAACTTAAATGCCACATCCCCCATGAGCAACCCACCGGATGGCAGCTGCTCCAGTTCCTGCTGAAGCATTTTTAAGCCTCGATCGAGGGTATCCAGAAATTTTTCCTCCTCCAGGCGTACAACTGACCCTATGGTCGCCTGGGCTTTTCGCAATTCCTGATAGGCATCGCCCATTAGATCAACCACAACATCGCAAAGCTTGAATAGAAATGGCTCCGTTAATCCCATTAAATTGCCGTGACGCAGTGCTCGCCGGAGAATCCGCCGCAGCACATAGCCCCGTCCTTCGTTGGATGGAAGCACTCCGTCGGCTATCAAAAAAGAAATGGCCCGCACATGATCGGCTATGGCGCGCCGCGAATGCTTCTGTGCATCGTCTCTGGAGCCATCGCCGGCGGCCATGCTTTCAATGATTTTTTTTAAGATATCAGTGTCGTAGTTATCGCATACCCCCTGCATTACAGCGGCAATGCGCTCCAGGCCCATGCCAGTATCGATGGATTGGCGCGATAATTTTATCATCTCCCCGTCGGATTTTTTCTCCAACTGCATGAAAACGATGTTCCAAATTTCCACATACCTATCGCCGTTTTCGTCTGCTGTTCCGGGCATGCCGCCAGGCACATCGTCGCCGTGGTCGTAGAATATTTCGCTGCATGGGCCGCAGGGACCGGTCTCACCCATGGACCAGAAATTATCGCTGGACGAAATCGGTATAATCGTGATGTCTCCGGCTATTTTTCGCCACAGCCGACCAGCATCTTCATCGCTGCTGTGGATGGTGACCAGCAGTTTGCTCCGGGGAATGCCAAGCTCAGCGGTGAGGAAAGTCCAGGCATACTCTATGGCTTCTTCCTTAAAATAATCTCCGAAGGAGAAATTCCCAAGCATTTCGAAAAACGTGTGATGACGCGCCGTAAATCCCACCTGATCCAGGTCATTGTGTTTTCCGCCGGCGCGAATGCATTTTTGTGCGGTGGTGACCCTGGGAAATGTCGGCACCTCGAGTCCCGTAAATACATTCTTGAATTGTACCATCCCGGCGTTCGCGAATAACAGAGACGCATCGCCTCTTGGCACAACAGGACTGGAGGCCAGAACCCGATGATCATTACGCGCAAAAAAATTCAGGAAAGCACTGCGTATATCAGCTGTTAACATAACACATTAAAAGAAAACAAAAACAACTCCTGAAGATTAGCACATGCCGCTGTCAGGTTCCAGTCATCGAAACGATTCTTATTGGATCGGGAGGTTGTCGACGATTCCGATCCCATCGATTCACATCGATGACTTCGACTGTGATAATAGAGGAAAGTTTGGGGTCTGCTTTCGATGTCGAGGGCTGGGAATTCCTGGAAAGAACAGACAGAAGAATGAGTGGATGCGCTATATCATGGCCATTCCGCCATTTACCTGCAGCACGTGTCCTGTGATATATGAAGCTTCTGCGGTGGACAGAAAAGCCACGGCAGCTGCCACTTCTGCTGGTTCGCCGACTCTTCCCAGCGGAATACTTTTCATCAAGCGTTCTCGCTGTGGTTCCGGGATTTGCTCCACCATTGGGGAGGCTATAAATCCGGGGGCTATGCAATTCACCGTGATATTTCTCGAAGCCAGCTCCAGGGCCGCTGATTTTGACAGGCCAAAAAGACCGGATTTTGTCGCGGAGTAATTCGTTTGTCCGGCATTTCCTACGGCTCCCACAATGGAGGATATATTTACTATGCGTCCCCAGCGGGATTTTACCATATTTCGACATGCCGCCCTCATTAGCCGGAAAGGGGCTTCAAGATTCACGGACATGACGTCATTCCAGGAATCGTCGCCCATGCGCATGAGCAAATCATCCCTGGTGATGCCGGCATTATTTACGAGGATATCTAGATGGCCACAGATTTTGATCACAGCCGGAACTAATTCTTCGACGGCATCCGACGATCGCAGATCGCAGCCAAATATATGGATCCGTTCGGCCAGCTCGTCTGCTAAAATTTCAAGGGCATCCATTCTGGTGCCGGACGCTGCCACCGTGGCTCCCATTTTATGTAGTGTCTTTACTATGGCACTGCCAATGGCGCCGGAGGCCCCTGTTACCAGCGCAACTTTTCCAGATAGATCAAACATGCGACACGTCCATATTCAAAAAAGAAAATTTTTATCTTCGTTGGCTGCTATATATACTGCACAGCAACTATTTCGTACTCCTTTGGCCCGGAGGGAGTGTTGAGGTTGATCTCATCTCCGGCATTTTTGCCAATAATGGCCCTGGCCAATGGGGATTCCACTGATAGCAAATGTTTTTTTATATCCGATTCGTCGATGCCGACTATTTTATAGATTATTTCACTGTTACTGCTGATATCACAGAGTGTTACCGTGGCTCCGAAGCGAATGCTACAGCCTTCCATCTTTGATATATCTATGATCTCGGCCCTGGAGAGTTTGGACTCCAATTCTTTTATGCGTCCTTCGATGAAACCCTGCTTGTTTTTGGCGGACTGATATTCAGCGTTCTCCGACAGATCCCCCAGCGCCCTGGCTTCGGATATGGCGGTGACAATGGCAGGACGTTCTACGAATTTGAGATTTTTTAGTTCATTTTCCAGAGTGCTATACCCTTCCGGAGTCATGTGAACCTTTTCCATGGACATTTCCCTCCCCAAAACATTGTTTAGTTGATATATTATTAGCCGACTACTTTTGGTACCACAAACATGTTGTCAACTTTTTCCGGCGCATTACCAGTTATCGTGGATGCGTCGCAGAATTCGACTGTGTCCGGTCTCTCCGGCAGACCGCAGACGGCGCTCTGCAGATCGTTATCGTCCCGACCGGCGCAATCCAAATCACGGAGTTGCTCGACAAAATTCAGAATTCCGCTGAGATCCCTTAGAATTCCCTCTGTTTCGGAAGGCGCCATTCCTATGCGTGCAAGACGCGCTACCCTTTCCACATCATCTTTTGATACGCCCATTGATCGCCATCACTCAAAAACAACCTGCCTCATTATTGCAGGAGATAAAAAATAATGCAATCTAGGATAACAATGCGCATCGGCGATTTCGTTGAGGGCCTGGTTTACATTTGATGTGTCGGATTGATTATACATAGCCATGTACAACGCATTAATTGTTGATTATGAGACTTAAATGTTGTATTCATACACCTGGTTGCCTCTGTGGCGGAACTGGTAGACGCGGCAGACTCAAAATCTGCTGTTCGCAAGGACGTGCTGGTTCGACTCCGGCCAGGGGCACCAGAAATATGATGATGTATGATGATGACGGAAGTGTTCTGGCGTTGATATGCTAGCACTCATCCGATGTCGGTGAGAAGAAAAAAATTCGATCGGATTTGCGGCTTTCAGATGCGCTGGAGCTTGTAATTTTCACAGCTCCGGCGTACAATCCCGAACGAACGAAGTATGCACGCAAAACATGTGGCGAGAAATCGTCCGTTCGGTCCGGCGCTGTTGTCGGTGGTTGGTTTTGCGGAGGGTTAACCGAAGAAGGAGAAGGGAATGCTCGATATTTCTATCAGAAGTATGCTGGAGGCTGGCGTACATTTTGGGCATCAAACGCGCCGCTGGAATCCGAAGATGGCGCCGTACATATTTGGGGCGAAAGACAAAATCCACATAATAGATCTGGATAAAACGCTGGGCCTGTTGCGGGAAGCGTTGACTGTCGCCCGTAACATAGCCGCAGATGGTGGGCGAATTTTGTTTGTCGGCACCCGCCGCCAGGCCAGTGATAGAGTGGCGGAATCAGCCAAGAAATGCGGCCAGTATTATGTTAATCACCGCTGGCTGGGGGGGATGTTGACCAACTGGAAGACCATTTCCCAGTCCATAAAAAAATTAGATTCCATGGAAAAGCGCCTGCAGGACACGGATGTTTCTCTAAAAAAGAAGGAAATTCTCGGGCTGCGCCGTCACGCAGACAAGCTTAATCGGGCACTTGGGGGGGTACGGCACATGGGCGGTACGCCGTCACTGCTGTTCGTATTGGACGTGATAACGGACAAAACCGCGGTGGAAGAGGCGCGGGTCCTGGGTATTCCGGTGGTGGGGATCTGTGACAGCAACAGCGATCCGACTCTTGTGGACTATCCAATTCCCGGCAACGACGATTCGGTGCGGGCGGTGGATTTGTATTGTGCTTACTTTGAGAGCGCCGTCATAGACGGTATCCAGAAGGGGTTAACATCCGCCGGCGTGGACATTGGGGCCCTGGAGAATTCCATTGAAGAATCCATGGAAGATTTGGCGGAATTGAACGAAATATCGTGATAGAAAATCAGGTATTTCCGGTGATTGTTGTGTTGTTTTTTGCGGGAGGGTGAAATTATGGTTAATGTGACTGCTGCGGATGTGAAAACTCTCCGGGAGAGAACCGGCGCTGGGTTGATGGATTGCAAAAATTCTCTGGAAAAATGCAATAATAATATGGAAGAAGCCATAGATTGGCTGAGAAAAAAGGGGTTGTCGGCTGCGGCTAGCAAGGCCGGTCGCATAGCCGCCGATGGATTGGTTGGAGCCCGGGTGGATGGTACCACTGGATCTGTGGTGGAAATTAATTCGGAAACTGATTTTGTGGCTCGCAACGAAAAATTTCAAAAATATGCCCAGGAAGTTCTTGATCTTGTTTGTGGTTCGGGGCTTGGGGTAGATTCTCTAAAGGCGGCGGCCCATCCGGAGCGGAATCATTCGGTCCAGGATGAACTGTCCAGTCTCATAGGTATTATCGGTGAAAACCTGAGCATTCGCCGCGTGGCCCATCTGACTGTTAGCCAGGGAGTCGTTGCATGCTACGTGCACAACAGAGTTTCGCCTCATCTGGGGAAAAAAGCCGTGCTGGTGGGTCTGGAATCTGCCGGCGATCGGACAAAATTGCTGGAGTTCGGTAAACAGCTGGCGATGCATATACTTGCCACAGATTCTCGATCGGTTTCCCTGGAGGATTTGGATCCGGAATTGGTGGCCAGGGAAAAGGCCATCGTCCAGGAGCAGGTTCAGCAGGCCGGTAAAGCCCAATTCGCAGATAAAATCGTGGAGGGGCGTATGCGCAAGTTTTACGAAGAGGTGGTTCTGCTGGAACAAACCTCCGCTCTGGATGGCGAAACAAAAATAAAAGACCTCATCGCTAAAACTTCGGGGGAACTAGGCGCTCCCATTTCCGTGAGCGGCTTTGTGAGGTACGTGCTGGGCGAGGGGATAGAAAAACAAGCGACGAACTTTGCGGCCGAAGTTGCTGCACAGTTGAACTGACACCCAGTCCGATGAGTATCTGCATGAATACCAAGTATTGTAGAGTGCTGCTCAAAATTTCAGGCGAATTTCTTATGGGAGATCATGATTTTGGGTTGGACGTGGAAACGATAAATCGCATTGCTGGCGAAGTGGCTGAGGTGCACAACGCTGGCTGTAAAATTTGTATCGTGATGGGCGGTGGAAATGTTTTTCGTGGCGCTTTGGCTGCTTCCTATGGTATGCATAGAGTTGTTGCGGATAACATAGGAATGTTGGCGACGGTTATGAATTCAGTGGCTTTTCAAAACTCTTTGGAAAAATTTGGAGTCCAGACCCGGGTGATGTCTGCCATCGCCATGCCCACCATCTGCGAGCCCTATATTCGACGAAAAGCGCTGAGGCATTTGGAAAAAGGACGGCTGGTTATCTGTGCCGCAGGCTCCGGGAATCCATATTTTACCACCGATACGGCCGCGGCTCTCCGGGCGCTGGAAACCGACTGCGAAGTATTTATGAAAGCCACAAAAGTAGCTGGAATTTACACAGCAGATCCAACAAGAGATAAAGATGCGCAATTTATCGAAAAGATGTCCTATAAAGAAGCCATTGATCTGGATATCCGCATCATGGACCATACGGCCATTACGCTGGCCAAGGAAAACAATATGCCTGTGGTGATATTTTCCATCAGGGAAAACGGAAATTTCAAAAAGGTTTTAACCGGCGGAGGATGTTGTTCGGTCATATCCTAGGGAGGGAAAGTTCGCATGGAAAATCTTAGAAAAAAAATGGCAGTGTGTCTGGAAGGCCTATTGAAGGATTTCGGTGGTCTCAGAACCGGGCGTGCATCGGTTTCATTTTTGGACAACATAATGGTGGAGGCCTATGGTGGAGCGGTGCAATTGCAACAGGTGGGCACCATCAATGTTCCAGAGGCGCGCCTTATTACTATTCAGGTGTGGGATAAATCGCTGCTCAAACCGACTGAGAGCGCTATTAGAAATTCCAACATGGGATTAAACCCCGTCGTCGATGGTCAATTGATAAGAATAGTTATTCCGGAACTCAGCGAAGAGCGTCGTAGAGAAATTTGCAAACTTGCGAGCAAATATGCGGAGCAAACGAGGATATCCGTTCGCAATATCCGTAGGGATGGCATGGATGACTTGAAAAAACGCGAAAAAGCCAAAGAAATAACAGAAGATGATGGCAAGAAAATGTCCGATGATATTCAAAAGTTGACCAATGAATTTACCGCGAAGGTAGACTCCTGTCTCGAGCAAAAAGAACAAGAAATAATGAAAGTATAGCATGAATGTCTTCGATATTTCATCAGCAGTAGATTTGCCCAGCGAGGGCGCGCCCGCTCAATCTGAAAAAAGCGCCTGCGTTCCCATGAATTTCAGCGAAAGTTCCGTTCCGCTGAGGCATATAGCTTTCATTATGGATGGCAACAGACGCTGGGCCAAGGCCCACGGCGTTTCGCAATTTATGGGGCACAAAAAAGGCTACGAAAAAGCTAAAGAAGTGACATTTTTGCTGCCAAAATATGGTATCAAATACGCCACCTACTATTTGTTTTCATCTGAAAATTGGAATAGATCCGCCGAAGAGGTCGGATTTCTCATGGATATTTTTCGGGAGGCATTTGCCAGTCTCGCCGGCGTTTTTCATAAATATAAAACATCTTTTGTGGCCATAGGCAATTTGGGCATTCTTCCGGTGGATATTCAAGAGAGCATTGTTGCACTGGAGAATGCGACCAGGGACTATGATGAATTTACGATAATAGCTGCCATAAGTTATTCCGGAAGAAACGAGATTCTAAGGGCTGCCCAGAAAATTGCGACGGAGGCGCTGGAAGGAAAACTTAATCCATATAATTTAACCGAGGATGATTTTGCTGATTACCTGGATACCAAGGGAATTCCATATCCCTGCGCAGTCGTAAGAACCAGTGAAAAACGTCTCAGCAATTTTCTGGCGTGGCAGACGGCCTACTCGGAGCTATTTTTTGTGGATAAACTGTGGCCTGATTTTTCTGCGGATGATCTGAAAACTGTGATAGATGAATTTTCCCATAGGAAAAAACGTTATGGCAGATGACCTGGAGGTTTCTGAAAGGAGAGGCTTTGCCATGCGAAAAGACAAAAAAGAACTAGTAACGCGATTACTGTCGTCCTTTTTGTTCATTCCAATGATTATGCTGATGTGTCTGGTGCCCTACTGGCTTTTTTGTGCACTGACGGCGGTGGTTTATGTGGCCATTGGGTTTGAAATTTTTTCCAGGAAAATTCAGGGACATCTGCTCATCAGGATTCTGGCTGCTGTGATTTGCCTTGGGGGAATGATTGCATTCACCTATTGCCGCAAAGAGCTTGGTGTTCGGGGGTGTGTGTTCTTAATATTCACATCTAGTTTTACCGACATAGGCGGATATTGTTTCGGCAAGGCCTTTGGCCGAGCGAAACTATGTCCCAGCATTAGCCCAAATAAGACCTGGGCTGGCTTATTTGGCGGGATACTGCTGGCCAACATCGCCTGCTATTGTTTGGATGGGCTATTTATGCCGTTATATAAGAATGAATTTCTTTCGCCAAACATGTACAACTTCGTCATGGTGCAGTATATTATATTGTCTTCCATAGCTGGAGATCTTGCGGAGTCCTTTTTTAAAAGGAAGATTAACGTCAAGGATACCGGTGCAGTGTTTCCGGGCCATGGCGGATTCCTAGATCGATTGGACAGCTTGGTGTTTGCTTCCATGTCGCTGGCCTTAAGCGTACTGTTTTTTTAGAGGGTTTTGTGGATTTTCTATATTATTTGCTGTCGTTTTTTATTGTAATTAATCTCATAGTGGTATCCCATGAATTGGGGCATTACTGGGCAGCCCGGAAGGTTGGGGTGAAAATTACCAGATTTTCCGTTGGAATAGGACCGGAAATATTTGGTTTCGACGATAAAAATGGAACACGCTGGTGCTTTTCGGCATTCCCGGTCGGTGGATATGTCATGATGTTGGGGGATGCCGACATCTCTTCTAGCACAGAGAGTGAGGAGTCCATAAAGGATCTCAATGAAGACGAGAAAAAAGCATCAATCGTGTGCCGAAATAACTGGGAAAAAATGTGGATTGCCTTTGCCGGCCCCCTATCCAATTACGTATATAGTTTCGTGGTACTATTGGTTATGGGAATGTTTTACGGAGTTCCAAAACATTTGCCAGTGGTTGGGCATGTGCTCGAGAATAGCCCCGCTGCCGCAGCTGGTTTTTTAGCCGGCGACAGAATTTTGTCCCTGGATGGCGAAAAAGTCAATAAATTTAGGGATGTGCTAGTGTTAATTTCGAACAGCGACAATGAAAAATTTAGGTTTGAAATAGATCGCGCCGGAGAGCGGTTGTCCATCGATGTAAAACCAAGAATAGTGGAAAAGGACCGTCCCCTTGGCGGCAAGAAGAAGACCATGCTACTTGGGTTGCAATCCGGCGATCCGGGTTTCGAAAGGTTGTCACTACTTGGTGCTGTGGCAAACGCCTTTCAGGAGTGTGTTTCTACGACATTGGAAATGGTTAGGATGTTATCCCGTCTGTTTTCAGGGAAAAAGTCGCTGGACGATTTTGGCGGCGTCGTCCACATGGCGTCCGTGGCCGGCGGAATGTGTGCGAATGGTAATTTTGCGATGCTGATAATATTCACCACCATGTTGTCTTTAAATCTTGGATTTATCAACTTATTTCCACTGCCGGTTCTGGACGGAGGTCGAATACTCTTTTATTTTTTCGAAGAAATAACCGGGCGAAAGCTTAATGAAAAGGTTATGGAGTACATAGTAACCGCCTGCGCACTATTGCTAATAGTTCTCATGTTGGCTACAACTGTTAATGATGTTCTAAAGATAGAATTTGTTAGCAAATTTATTTCTGGGATAATTGGATAGTGATGAGAATGAAAAATAAAATTCTAGGAACCATGCTGTTATTTTTCGCCGATGCTGCTGCTCAGGTGATAGATGACGTCGTTTTTGAGGGATTGGACCGCGTTGAAGCGGCGGCATTGTCGGATTGTATTTATCTGGAGCCCGGCAAGGATTTCACCGACGAAGCCATCGACAATACGCTAAAGGCATTGTTTAAAAAAGGCTTTTTCTCCGACATAAAAATTTTTCGCCGGGGAAATAAATTGATCGTGCGCTGCGTAGAAAAGCCCATAGTGGACCGGGTGACCTTCGAAGGGAATGATGCCGCCAGCGACGATATGATGAAAAATATGATCAACAAGCGGATAGGCGAGGGGCGCCTCTTCAGTCTTCATCTCATAAAAGATATTCTCTACGATGCCCAGATGATGTACCGGGCGTTGGGTTACAATGCGGCCGTTGTGATTCCGAAGTTGATAAAGCGCAGGGGCAATAAAATCGATGTTGTGTTCGAAATCCGTGAAGGAGCCAAGACATCCGTAAAGAAAATTCTTTTTATCGGTAATAAGAGCTTTAGCGATGATGAGCTAAAGGATATAATAACCACAAAAGAGGAAAAAATCTGGCGTTTCTGGGACTACGATAGCCATATTTTCCGGGAAGATCGCATTGACGTGGATATGGACTCCATCACATCGTTTTATAAAAATCGCGGTTATCCATTTTTCATGGTTTCGTCATTTGCTGCCGAAATGGACTACGATAAAAAGTCTAACTATTGTACCTTCACCATGGAGGAAGGCAGTCTGTACCGCATTTCCGGTACGCGACTTATTTCCGATGTGCCGAAAATTAAGGCAAGCGATTTTGAGAAATTTATAATGATAGAGAAGGGGACCGAGTACAATGAGTGGTTGATTAACGCCACCCGAGACGATCTGCGCCGTCACGTAGCTTTTGCGGAAAATCCATTCATAGACGTGATAACAAAAGTGGACTTTGATAGAAAAAACTATCAGGCTTTTGTAAAGTATATCATCATCGAGAGGCCAAAGGCCTTTATTGAAAGAATAGAGATCGTTGGTAATCATAGAACTTTGGATAGGGTCATCCGCCGCGAGTTTTCCGTTCACGAGGGAGACGCTTTAAACGTATATAAGGTCCAGAGAACAATCGAAAGATTAAAGGCCATAGGATATTTTGAGGAAGTTGAGATCTCCGAGGAAGAAGGCTCAACCAGCGACAAAAAAGTTCTTGTGATTTCAGTGAAAGAAAAAGAGGACACAGCCCAGATAAGATTTGGATTAAATGTCAGCGACGCCGATGGGTTTGGAGGCTTTATTGGATTTGTGGAGCATAACCTATTGGGCACTGGTCGCGTATTATCAGTTGACTTACATTGGATGCAGAAATATTTCGGCGGAAAAGTAGACATTTATGATCCAAGATTTATGGATCAGAACTTTGGTGCCGGTATTGCCATCGGCGGTAGCTCCTATGATCGCAAGAACATAGACCGAAGCGTTGTGAAGAGCGTCTACGTATCTCCATACGTTAGGTACTCCATAACGGAAAATTTATTCCACATAATTAGATATACCATGTCCCGCAACAACAGAACTCGGAAGACCACTACCACACTGGTAGGTGGACCGCTCTCAACATTAATAAGTAGAATCGTGAATATTGAATACGGGAAATACACCACCGGAGAGATATCGTCGTCCCTGGTCTATGATAAAACAGACAGCTCTTATAATCCTCGGAATGGCTATGAGCTAAGCATGGTCAATTCCTATGCCGGCATAATCGGCAATGTGCGCTACTTTAAAACTGAAGTCGGAGCAAAACTATATCGACCAATCAGCGATAAAATTACATTTATTCTGGACGCCAATGCCGGGTATTTGAAGGAAATGCAAAATACCCGCGGCATTCATAGATTTTCCCTCGGAGGTGATGGAGTAAATATGCGTGGCTTCGACAGCGGAGGCGTTGGGCCCCGCGACATTGAAGAAAATAGCATCGGTGGAACAAGATACTGGACCTTAAGTTTTATGGCCAAAGCTCCTCTTTCCACCAAGGAAGTTGGCATAAATGGCGTGGCATTTCTTGATTTCGGCAGCGCCTGGGGGACCAATTATCCCAAGGATTTAGTAGATGATTCCTGTGCCATAAGAGCTTCGGCCGGAGTTGCCGTAGAGTGGACAAAATCTCCGTTCGGTGTTCCATTGTCGTTTGTTTTTGGTTTCCCATTGAAGAAAAAATCCTTCGATCAAAAGCAGACATTTACTCTGACAGGGTTAATGTGACGAGTTTTTTTGCGAAACTAGCTGTAATGGCATTGTTTTTCGGCTGCCATGATCTTGCCATCGGAGGAGATGCAGTCTGTGGCCGAATCGCCGTCGTGGATCTTAAAAAAGTTGCCGGTCAATGTGGCGCTGGAAAGGGTATAGAAAAACAAATAGTTGAGGCTAATGGCAGATCCACAAAAGAGCTCGAAGAACTAGAAAATAAAATAAAATCCAGGGAACACGGCGATAATAAATCGTCGGAGGAAAATAGTCGAAAAATCGACGAAATGAGGCTCGATCTCTACGAGCTGGTGCGCTTGGAAAGGTGCAAAATTTCAGATGCCTACAATAGAGCCATTGTGGCATTGGAGAGCGAGATAAAAAAGGCTGTCAAAGACATTTGCAAAAACAAAGGTATAGATTTGGTTATGGCGATTGATGCCGTAGTCTACTATGACGCTGAGAAGTGTCTGGATATCACGAATGAGGTGGTTGATAAAATGGATGTATCCAACGTGTCCATATCGCTTGATTTATATCAGGTGATACGTTGATACAGTGGTACTTGGATATGGTGTTGAAGTGAGGGAATTTTAATGCTTGATAGAACTTTTTGGAAAGAACCGCATGGGATGATGGTGTCCGAATTGGCTGCCCTATGCGGATTTACCAAGGTTGGCGACGCGGATTTTGTAATTTCGGACGTGGCCACCCTGGAACAGGCTACGGCCAGCGAATTATCTTTTCTTGGCAACCGTAAATATCTTCAACATCTTAAGAGTACAAAGGCCGGGGCGGTAATAGTGACCGAAGCTGACCTTAAAAATCTTCCGACCGAAGCCATTGGTCTGGTATTCTCCAACGCAACCGTTGGATATGCACTAGCGGTTGATCTACTGTACAAGGATGCCGAGCATTTGCATCACATCTGCTCCACCGCCACCATCCATGAAACCGCGAAGATAGGCGCCGGATGTTACATAGGTGACCATGTGTTTCTTGGAAAAAATGTTGAGATAGGCGATAATGTCTATATCGGTAGGAATACCGTCATTGAGGATAGCTGTAAAATTGGCTCCGGCGGATGCATCCGCAACAATGTCGTAATTTCCCACAGCTTCATCGGAAAAAATGTGTTGATTAACTCCGGAGCGGTAATCGGCGAATCCGGATTCGGCATTCTTCCCACCGGCAGCGGCATGATATATGTAAAACAGCTGGGCCGCGTTATCATTGGAGATCGAGTTAGAATAGGCGCGAACACCTGCATAGATCGTGGGGCATTGAATGACACTGTGATAGATGATGATACTATCATCGATAATTTGGTGCAGATTGCCCACAATGTAAAAATCGGCAAAAGATCCATATTAGTGTCCCAGGTGGGCATTGCTGGTAGTACCGAAATAGGCAACGATGTGGTGCTGGCTGGTCAGGTTGGGGTAGTCGGCCACATTCGCATAGGAGACGGAGCCATTGCCGCTGCCAAAAGCGGTATTGCAACCAGTGTTGATCCGGGGCAAACCGTTGGCGGCATCCCTGCTTTGGACGTAAATCTTTGGAAAAGGCAGGTGGTATTCCTAAAAAGAGCAGTTGCCCCAAAGAAATAATGCCAATAATTTAGATGTGGGAGATAAAGATGCCGGGAAATACCAACCTAAACATAAATGAAATTAAAAAATGTATTCCACATCGCTATCCCATGTTGATGCTGGATCGCGTTGAGGAACTTTGTCTGGGAGAAAGTGCTATCGGCATTAAAAATGTCACCATCAATGAGCATTTTTTCGGTGGCCATTTTCCAGAAAGGCCCATCATGCCAGGAGTATTCATTATAGAAGCCATGGGCCAGACGGCCGGCGTATTGGTTGCCAAAACATTGGAGCTGTCCAGGGGGGGACACGTATATTTCATGAGTATGGATGGGGTAAAATTTAGAAAACCGGTGGAACCGGGAGATTGTCTGCGACTCCACGTGCAAAAGGAAAGAAGTCGCGAAAATGTTTGGCGTTTTCGTGGCGAAGCTTTTGTAAACGACACGCTGGTGGCGGAAGCTACATTTACAGCAATGATTGTCATGCCGGAGGAGGCATAAAATGACGTCACTGGTGCACAAAACAGCACTGGTTTCCGATGGGGCTAGAATTGGTAAAAACGTCAAAATAGGTCCCTATTCCGTGATAGGTGGTCATGTGGAATTAATGGATGACGTTGAAATAATGTCGCACGTCTGCCTGGATGGATTTACCATTGTGGGGGAAAAAACACGGATATTTCCATTCGCCGTCATCGGCTATATCCCGCAGGATCTAAAATTTTCCGGAGAAGAATCTAGGCTAATCATTGGCCAAAACAATGTTATTCGTGAATATGTTACCATGCATCCCGGTACCGCCAACGGTTCCATGGAAACCACCATAGGGAACGATAATTTGTTCATGATTGGTGTACATATTGCCCACGATTGCACGATTTGTAATAACGTGATTATGGGCAACAATGTGACCCTCGGAGGGCATGTGCATGTGGCAAATAATGTTATTATTGGGGGATTATCTGCGCTGCATCAATTTGTCAGAGTCGGCCATGGGGCCATCATTGGAGGCATGTCCGGAGTCGAAAGAGACGTAATTCCCCACGGCACCGTGAAAGGCGAGCGTGCCCGATTGTACGGATTAAATATAATAGGGCTTAGAAGAGCCAATATCCCAAAAGAAGAAATATATTCGCTGCAAAAAGCCTACGAAATGATTTTTTCAGAAGAAAATACATTATCTGATAACCTAAAAAACGTGGAGGCCGCATTTCCCAAGGAGTCCATGGTGCTGGATATCGTAAAATTCATGCAAGAAAAGAGCGAAAGATCCTTTTGCAAGCCGAAAAATGAACGTGAATAGACGTTGGCAACCAAATAGTCGATATAACCGATGTCTCCGATAGTTTTTGTTAAAAAATTTTGTGTTGGATTATCCTGCGGCACTTCTTTTCCGCTTACCATAGTCATTTTGGATTACTGGCTGAAGGAATGCGGCGTATCCAACAGTGTAATCGGCTTTTTTACATTTTTGCACCTGCCGTTTACGTTGAAATTCATTTGGGCGCCATTGATTGACGATACAGATATTCCATATTTATCAAAATTGCTGGGGCGTACCAAAAGCTGGGTTATCCTCAGCCAAATGCTGCTGATGATCGGTGTAATCGGCATGGCCCATGCTGATCCTGGGTCGAGCCTAGACAAATTGATGTTTTTTGTATCCATGACATCGTTTGCGGACGGTTGCCAAAATGTTGCGCTGTATCCATATCAAATAGATAGGATATCCGAAAAAGAATTCGGCTATACGGCGAGCATCGTAGGTTTTGGGTATGCATGGGGAAGCGTATTGACAAAATTCACCACACTGCAGGTGGCACATTTTTACGGATGGACCGTCGCCTACGAATGTGCTGCCGGTCTAATATTTATATGTATGGTTTCTATCCTGGCAACGCCATCACCACAAACATCGTGCGATGCAGCAGATGATGCAGGTGATGCCGGGATGGGGAGACTAAAATATAGCATGCGAAAATTCTGCGACACAAAAGATGGGCGTTATCTGCTGGCGCTGTTGATGCTCTATAAGGCGGCTGATCATATGATTCACAAAATGTCGCGCCCATTTTGCCTTGATATTGGATTTTCGAAAGAAGAAATAGCCACCATAGCTCAATTGGTGGGAGCCGCATCCACGGTGATTGGAGGATTTATCGGTGGATTATATGTAAAAAAAATGAAACTCAAAAAATCCATGATGTTGCTCGGTGTTGCCCACATGCTATCGCTTTATTCCTACGTTGGACTCTGGATCTATGGACACAATACGCATGTTTTGGGTATTGTTGCTTGCCTGGAAGGGGTGACAGGGGGAGCAACAGCCGCAGCATTTTTGGCATTTTTGTATACACTTTGTCCGGGAAGTTCTCAATATGCGCTGCTCTGGGCTCTGCATGAGTTCGCCGGATTGGTACTTGCCTCCGTTTCTGGTATATGTGTGGACTTTTTGGGGTGGCTACGCTATTTTATATTAATTCCACTGGTTTTTACCCCGAGCCTGCTGTTGTTGCGGGCATTGCCTGAAATTGATATGGAATTCCGCATCCGGAACGGCGGGCCCAAGCAGACAAAAAAAAATTAGAAATACTATTGTTTACGTATTTACTTGCCACTATATATCTGCTATTAGTAGTTTATTAGGAGTTACGAAATGAAACATTTTACCGGTCTTTTTGTCAAATCTTGTTTCGCGTTGGTTTTGGCGATGGAAGTTCACTCGGCCGACAATCAGGTCGATATCCGCGGCCGTCGGGCCAGCTGTGGGAATTGCGTAGTTGAGCTCACAGGGGTGCGAACGAATACTTCTGGTGACTACGAATGCGATGTCACTGTGCGGAACAACGGGGTGGAAGAGCAGGCCGTGAATCTCTCGGCGCGTTGTGCCGGTACGGACCCTTTTAGTGGCGAACCCTATGAGCGGAATAGACAAGACGATGATCTGGATTCGGGACGCCAGCTGCTGGTGAAACCGGGAAACGGGGGCGGTATAACATTTTCCATGACCATCGTACCGCATATGCCAGGTTCTACCCGAGACCACATAGACTTAATCGTCGAAACATGGGTTAAGGGTGAAAAAGTAAGGACCATCATACCGGTACAGGCTGGGACGAACTAGCCGTAACATCAGATCCGGATTCGAATTCGGATACGAACTCGGACTCGGATTCGGACTCTGCCGACGGATGAGCCTCGATGGCCACTTTTAGTGCCTCGATAATCCGTTGGCATAGTTCTTTTGTGACGTGTTCGTTGTTGCGACCATAGGCTGCCAGCGATACTTCTCCATGAATGGAGGACACATCGCAGCTGAGCGACACTGTGAATTCGCGGTTGTTAATAATGATGTTATGATTTTCGTCCTCGAGCAGTACCAGGGCTGTGTGGGATAGTAGCACTTTGTCGAAACCACCGTTGCTGGAAAGTGAATAGGGCTTTTCGGAAATGGCCAGGCTGATTTTGAGCCGCAGCCGTCGGTTACTTCCAGCGTTGATTCGCATGTCTCGGAAGGCGTCCAGCAGATGGGACCTTAGCTTTTGTCCATCCCGTTCGGTAATGATATCCACATCCACGCCGCCACCGGCAGCATTATTCATGGATTGTGATGATTGTTTTCCGGTGTAGAGTGGCCTGATGCTGCAGCCGGCTAGGAAAAAACACAAACAAACTCTGCAAATTCTGCCACATAAAATGTCGCTATACGGCAACGAAATTGACAATCTTACCTTCCACATATATTTTATTCTTTATAGAGAGATCGCCAATGGCTTTCCTAACGCCTTCCAGCGCCAGGGCTTTCTCGAAAACAATTTCCGGAATCTCCTGGGCTGAAATAATTACTGATCCCCTCAGCTTGCCATTCACCTGAACAGGCAGTGTTATGGCGGAGGCGACGAGGTATTTTTCATCATAGGTTGGCCAACTACTATTGGACACGAATTTTTCGAAGCCGAGCATGCTCCAACTTTCCTCGCAGATGTGCGGGGCAATTGGCGATAATAAAACAATGAAATCTCGAAAGATAACTGAAAATACAGCTTTATTCTTTTCAAAATCATCTCCACGGGCGTAGAGGTAATTGACGCAGTCCCGCAGGTGAGCGACGGCCAGGTTCATGCTGCGGCTCTCCAGGGCCACTGTTATATTTTTTATGGTTCGTTGAAACGATTTATAGGTTTCCAGCACATCATGGCCGAGGATATCGACATTTATTTGGTCGCTGCATTCTGCGGCACAGATCCCGCAGGATTTTGCCGATAGCAGTAATCGCCATAGCCGATTAATAAACCTCCAGCAGCCAATTAGTCCTTCGTCTGACCAGTAAAAATCCTTCTCCGGTGGAGTATCGGATACAATGAACAGCCGAAGAGTGTCTGCGCCGTAGTTTTTGATTATTTCATCTGGATCCACGACATTTTTCTTGGACTTGCTCATTTTTTCTATGCGGCCAACGATAATTTCCTCTCCGTCATCGATTGTCTCGAATTCACCGTTCGAATTTCGACGAACTTCGTTGGGGAAGAGCCATTCGCCGTTTTTCCTCTGGTAGGTAACGCTGCAAACCATCCCCTGCGTAAATAAATTTTTGAATGGTTCTCGGATTTTTATAAAGCCGCAGTCCGCCAGTGCTCCGGTGAAAAATCTCGCGTATAGCAGATGCAATATGGCATGCTCGATTCCTCCTATGTACTGATCTACCGGCATCCAGCTGGTTATATCCCTGGGAAACAGCAGATCGGGATTGGCCGGATCGTCCACGCAAAACCGCAGAAAATACCAGGACGAATCCACAAATGTGTCCAGTGTATCGGTCTCCCTGGTGGCTTCTCCTCGGCACAATGGACAAGAAGTATGCCTCCAGGTTGGGTGATGATCCAGCGGATTCCCCTGTTTATCGAATTCGACATCGTCCGGCAATGGTATTGGTAGATCTTCGGTTCTGAGCGGAACAACACCACATTTTTTGCAGTGGACCACAGGAATGGGACAGCCCCAGTACCTTTGTCGGGAAATTCCCCAGTCCCGGAGTTTATAGAATATTTTACGTTCTCCGGCGCCCATTTTGCATAATTTGTCGACAATCTCTCTTTTTGCGACGGTGGTGTCCATGCCATTTAGGAATTCCGAATTTATCAATGTGCCATCTCCGGTGTAGGGCAATGGGCCGTCGGAGCTAACCGTTTGGATGATGGGCAGACCGTATTTTATGGCAAAGGCATAGTCCCGTTCGTCATGGGCTGGGGTGGCAAAAATGGCGCCGGTTCCGTAGTTCATCAACACAAAATTGGCAATATATACCGGTAATTTTTTATCTAAAAATGGATGTTGGACTTCTATTCCGGTGGCTATGCCATATTTTTCTTGCTTTTCAATGAATTCCTCGGCGACGCATCCTTTTTTGTGCTCCTCCAGAAAGGCTGCGATCTGCGGGTCGTTTTTTGCCAGACTAATCGAAATTGGATGGTTCGGTGACAGGGCCAAAAACGTCGCGCCGAAAATTGTGTCGGGACGCGTGGTGAATACATCCAGGTATTCGTGGGTGCGACTGGTGGTTTTGAATTTTATGGTGCAGCCTTCGGACTTTCCTATCCAATTTTTTTGCATGAGGCGGACTTTCTCTGGCCAGCCGTCAAGTTTTTCGAGATCGTTCAGTAATTCTTCGGCATAATTTGTGATTTTCATAAACCACTGTGGTAATTTTCTTTTTTCGACCAGTGCCCCTGAACGCCATCCTCGACCATCTATAACCTGTTCATTGGCCAACACACATTGGTCCACCGGATCCCAATTAACCTCGGACTCTTTGCGGTAAATCAGACCCTTTTCATACATGGCCAGAAATAATTTCTGTTGAAATTGGTAATATTGGGGATCGCAGGTGGCGAACTCGCGGCTCCAATCATAGGAAAATCCGAGGGTTTTTATCTGACTTTTCATGGCGGCAATATTTTCGCGGGTCCATTTTTTTGGGTGACTTTTGTTTTTTAGGGCAGCATTTTCCGCTGGCAGGCCGAATGCATCCCAGCCCACAGGATGCAGCACAGCATATCCACGAGCCCTTTGAAACCGCGCGACAATATCTCCGAGCGTGTAATTTCTCACATGGCCTATGTGTACCTTCCCGGACGGATACATGAACATTTCCAGCACATAGCATTTGGGCTTGGATGCATTGAACTCCGATTTAAATGTCTTGGCATCGTCCCAAAGTTTCTGCCACTTTGGTTCCGACAGAGAAAAATCGTAATTGCATATCTCGGAAGTATTAGTCGGCATTTCGGCTCCAAAAATCAGCTATGGTCCTACATGCTACACCATCTCTGGCTCCCATAACAATATACCACCACTTGTGGCAGCGAGTGCTCCTGGGGTAATTCGGTATGCTACTTGAGTTATGTCGCAAAATCCGTGATAATTCTGTCATGTTGTGGTTGACAACAGGATTATGCAGGGTGGGGCCTATACGTGATGCGGATTCATTTTGTTAGTTCAACCAATGACAAATCCAGGAGTGCTTTCCGCCACATGACCGAGCTCTACGGTCAGGCGCAGCTGGAGGAGGCCGATTGTCTGGTGGTTTTATCCGGAGATGGCATGATGCTGCGAGCATTACACGAAACCTCCGAGCTTGGCATACCTATCTATGGCATGAATTGCGGTGAAATCGGATTTCTGACCAACGTCTACCGGCCGGACAATCTATTGAGCCGCATAAAAAATGCTATTCCGCTGGAAATTTCTCCGCTGAAAATCACCGCCACCAGACCAAGTGGCGAGACATTTAGCACCATGGCCGTAAACGAATTATATCTGTTGAGGGAGAGTCACCAGGCCGCAAAAATCCGCATAAAAGTGAACGAAGTCACCCGCATCGATGAATTAATCTGCGACGGCATCATTGCTGCCACAGCCATAGGTAGCACCGCCTACAACTATTCGGCCGGTGGCCCAATCATTCCCGTAGGAACCGAGTTAATGGCCTTGACGCCCATCAGTCCTTTCCGGCCCAGAGGTTGGAGAGGGGCGCTATTGCCATCGGATACTGTGCTGGACTTTGAAATAATTGACCATGACCGACGATCCGTATGCGCAGTCGCCGATTACATCGAATTCAGGCACGTCTGCCAGGTAAGGGTGCTCCAGAAAAACGAGCATCCGCTCACATTGCTGTTTGATGCCGACAATCTGTTGAAAGACAAGTTTCTGAGCGAGCAATTCGCCGTCTAGCAAATTTAATGGCACATGTGGTACAATAAAGATCATAGCATCGGAGAACGACGCAGAAATTACCGGAAGAGCGAATAGACTTCTTTCGAAACAAAGATATTTCGAGGAATTTATAGGAGCATACGGAGCGCAGGACCGCAGTGTACATGTGGTA
>JAIRZD010000046.1 GCA_031267415.1 Holosporaceae bacterium | reverse complement strand
ATTCCCCTTGAATAGAGAATTTAGCAACGAAATCAGGGCCGGTTTCCCATCCTCTTTGCCGAAAATGTTTTTAAAAACAAAGTCTTGTTTCGGATCCAACAAACCAATGGCCATACAAGCATCTCCACCCGATTGGGAAGTATAACATGCTTCTGGAAAAAATAAAAGCGACTTATTGTGCATTTTCCCGCACAAACAGAAGTATGAATCCGCTAAAATGATCCAGGGTTTTGCGAATTTAATTTCCGCTCAACCGCAAATGGCGAATGCGGTTTGATGTTTTTTAGATATATTTTCGCTATAATGCCGTCAGTGTTTTTTTAAAAAGAGGGGTAACATGAAATTTTCATTTTCCGGTCGCCATATGGAAGTCGGCGATGCACTTACGACCAGAGCAAAGAACGCCTGCATTGATTTGGCTAAGAAATATGGGACTGAATTTCTAGACCTATCCATAGTAATGAAAAAAGAGGCCTACTTGTTCGTCTGCGACATAACGATCAGGACCCAAAATGGAAATTCATATCATGCCAGCAACTCCGCAAATGAACCTGGAATCAGTTTCGACGGGGTGCTGCAAAAAGTGGACCAACAAATCGGCAAAAAGAAAAAACCAGGCAGACATTTCAGCAAAGAACCGGCGATGGAAATAATAAGCTACGATAATTCATTTGACGAAGGAAAATCTGCTGCCATCATTGCTGAAATTTTGGATGATCTCCCGCTGTTGAGTGTCAGCGATGCTGCCGATCTCCTCACGGATAGCAAGCGGGTCCTCGTGTTTGAAAATATTTCCACCCAAACTGTAAACGTGGTTTATTGGCGGGAAGACCGCAATATCGGTTGGATAGATTATAAAAACCCCTACGAAAAATGAGGTTTTTTCTGCGACGATGGTCATCCAGAATGGCGTTTCCACCGGGGACACAATATGGAATTTGTTAGCTATGCTAAATGGATATTGTGCGGCGAACATTCCGTCATGCGTGGATGTAAGGCCATAGCATTCCCGTTAAATTGCCACAAATGCTCCATATGTCATGAAGACTCTGGAGCATTGGAGCTGGACGAGGCGCTTCCCCATAGAGATGCCTTCATTTCCCTGCTGCGCCAGGCTGCCATTCTGACCAATACTGATTTTAATGGGATTCGTGGAAAAATCAGTGGCAAGAGTGATATCCCGATGGCGGCCGGATTGGGGAGCTCGGCTGCCATCTGTCGCAACGTGGCCAATCTCTTTATGCATATGGGCTTCTGCGATGATGTCGCGCTGCTGGCCCGGCGTTTGGAAGACACATTCCACGTCAAAAGTAGCGGACTGGATATCAGCGTCGCCATGATCAATAAGCCGCTGATATTTCAACACAATAGAGTCACAGACATTGTGGAAAAACCTTTTTTGGCGCAGCTTATGCTTACCTACTCCGGACGAATTGTTCCGACGTCCCGCTGCGTCGAGATGGTGGATGCTATTTTTCGCGATAATGGCGCCCAGGCCGCCGAACTGGACAATCTGATGAATCAGGCCTCAAATTTATGTGAATATGGCGTCAGAAACCACGATTTCAACAAATTGAGGGATGGTATCCGGCTGGGGAATCACGTTTTTCACCGATGGCACCTGTGCGATGATAACCTTAAGGATCATATGAGTTTTTTGACTTCCATGGGGGCTGTGGCGTCAAAACCTGTGGGATCAGGACTGGGCGGTTACGTAGTAAGCCTGTGGGAAAAGCAGCCCAAGAAGTGCGGAGATATTTGTTTGACTTTTCTGTAGTCTTACGCATAGAATCACAACTTGAATCATAAATTGGAAACGACAATGACGAAAAGAGAAGATTATGGCATCAAAAGGGTGTGTCGCAGCTGCACCACTCGTTTCTACGATCTTAACAAATCCCCCATAATTTGCCCCGCCTGCGGCGCAGAGTTTGATCTGGAATACCTTTATAAGAAAAAGACAAAAAGCTTCCATGAAAAAGCTGATGTGGCCGACGACATTGTGATTGACAGCGAGGTTCTGGAGGATGAAGTCGATGGCGCAATTAATCCGCTGGAAGAGGACGCCGTCGATGAATCACTGGAAGCTGAGAAAGATAGCTGATCTGTATTTCGCATATTTTTTCGGATTGGTGGCCGCCGTTGGTTGCGGCTGCCTTGGAGCAGTGCCACCGTCAACTTCAGACAATCACACTTCCAGTTCCGGCCGCGTCGCCGACAGCCAGGATGAGGAAGAGCAGGAAGAGTCCGATGATGAGGCCGAATCCATGTGGGAATCCTATCCCCAGGAAATAGATTGCGCAAATGTGCAAATACTTGATAAAATCAGTGGAAAAGTTTTTCGAAGCAGCATAAAACTGAATCGTTTGGTCGCTTTTGGAAGCATAATACTGCGACTTCGGCGCTGTTTTAAAAATAGTCCGGAGGATAATCCAGAAGTATACGCCTACATGGAAATATTCGAACAAAAAAGAAAAATATTTTCGAATTGGAAATTTGCGTCCTATCCTTCCATAAATGTGTTGGAGCATCCGGTGTATGATGTCCGCATCGAACTCTAGCGATCTGCCAATCCAAAAATGGATGGAATAAAAATAATTTAAAAAAACTTGACAATCGCCGGGTTATGCTCTATAAACTTCTGGAAGAGTGTATTTAATGGATTGAAGATGCTACAGGCGGCAGACAACCTTGAAACGAATGGAGTCGACAGTTACATGTCTATTCTGTTATCTTCATGTCGTTTTTATTTCTTTTTTTTCAGCTTTTTTGGCCACTAGGCCAATATATATTCCCCCCCCGGTACGACAATTTAATGGCAGCTTCATCCTCCGATGGGAGATGAGTGTTTGTTGAAGTTAAAAAAATTATTAAAGATAAGGAAACTAGAAACATGAAAAAAATTTTATCCATTGCGGCAGCTGCTGCAACTGTGCTTCTGACTGGGTGCAACAAAGAAAAAAAAGTGGATCAGACGATTCCCCTTGTGGCCATTATCAATTATGGCCAAATCCCTCCGCTGTTGGCCACGGTCGATGGCATAAAAAAAGAATTGTCCGACGCTGGATTCGCGGAAAATAAAAACATTCGCTATGAGGTGGCCGATATAGCATTTGATCACTCGTTGATACCTCAGGCTGTGACGAGCCTTAGGAGCCACGGTCCGAAGGTCATGGTGGTGATTTCAACTCCAATTGCTCAGTTTGCCAAAGGAAAGATTCGTGATATTCCGCTGGTCTATGCTGCCATCACTGATCCGGTGGACGCGCGGTTGGTGAATTCTCCAGATGCATCCGTCGACAATATTACCGGCAGTTCGGACATGCAGAATCTGAGTGCGCTTTTGAGTCTGGTTCAATCGATGTTGCCGCAGGCGAAAACAATTGGCATGCTCTACGCAACTTCGGACTGTAACGATGCTGCGCTGTTGAACATGATGCGCCGGGAAGCAAAAGCTGCAGGGATGTCTCTGATAGCCATTCCAGTGGATCAGATGAGGGATATTCCGGTTAGAATACAGGAACTTAGGGGCAAGGCGGATCTTATTTACGTCGGCGCGAGCGGACTGCAATCTGCGCTGGCAGTTATTTCGGGGGAAGCTGCGAAAATGGATATTCCTGTCTTCAACATGGAAGAGCAGTCGGTCCGGGAAGGACAGGCGCTGGCCTGCTTCGGCGTGAATTATGACTCCGTTGGACGAAATGCCGGCAAGCTTGTGGCAAAACTCCTGACCGGATCTGCTCCGGGAGATCTAGCTCCGCTTTTCCCTGGAATTGAGGATCACCGGTGCTTTATAAACGGGAAATTAGCAAAAAAATTCGCCATAAAAATTCCTGAAAATGCAACCGTGGTGGAGTAATGAAATATAAGTAGTGAAATATATATGGCTGGAGCCCTTGTGTATCAGCAAACATCGAGAATAGACTTCTTTCGAAACATGCGCTCTTTCGGTAATTTCTGCGTCGCTTCGGTGCTCGGATCCTCATGTACCACATGTACACTGCGGTCCTGCGCTCCGTATGCTCCTATAAATT
>JAIRZD010000037.1 GCA_031267415.1 Holosporaceae bacterium | reverse complement strand
AGGAATTTATAGGAGCATACGGAGCGCAGGACCGCAGTGTACATGTGGTACATGAGGATCCGAGCACCGAAGCGACGCAGAAATTACCGGAAGAGCGCATGTTTCGAAAGAAGTCTATTAAAACGCTCAAAATATAGCCTATGATAGCAGAAATAATGCTCAATTGCTGCCAGGATTCGGAATAATTTTCAGGAGCCCGATTTGATTTCTCTGGCGACGCAAAATTTCCACTTTAAAATTAGAAATTGCGTAAACCTGGCCGGCATCTGGTATTTTTCTCAACTCATGCATCACATATCCAGCTATGGTAGCCGCCTCTTCCTCCGGAATATTCCAATCGAACTGCCGGTTTAGGTCCCGGATAGGCGTAGCTCCATCGGCGATGACACAGCCATCAGGTTGCAGGCGCATACCACTGGCGACTATGTCGTATTCATCGACTATTTCACCAACTATTTCTTCCAGGATATCTTCCAGAGTAATGCATCCCTGCAGATCGCCATATTCGTCCACCACCATGGCAAAATGCTCTCTTTTTTTGCGAAAATTTTGCAATTGATCGAGCAAATGAGTAGTTTCCGGAATAAACCACGGAGTTGAAATAAGTTCAGTTATCTTGACAGAATTCACGGTTTCGCCCATCGTTCGAATGGCCCGAAAAAAAGTTTTACTTTTAAGAATCCCTATGATGTTTTCCGGATTGTCCCGCCACAGTGGTATCCGGGAAAATTGGCAATTGGCGAGCTCTTCCGCTATTTTTTCCATCGGCAGCGAGGCATCGATGGTTTTTAGGTTCCGGCGATGCACCATTATGTGGCCAACGGTGACCTCTTCCAGGTCCAATATACTTTTAAGCATGACTTTTTTTTCGGCTTCATCTTTATCTCCGCCGGATTCATGCATTTCTATGGCCCCACGGAGTTCTTCATCGGATTTTTGCCGGGATTTTCCGTCGGCGACCGTAACTCCGAGAACTCTCAGTGATAGCCGAGCGCAGGACTCCAACAACGATACCAATGGCCTTAGAAAGATGACGATGTATTCCACCAGCGGAGCCACAAATAGAGCGTAATTGGACGTAAATTGTAGCGCCACCAATTTGGGAAATATCTCGGCGTATATTATAATCAATGCTCCTATCAGGGCCTGCATCACGGCCGTTTCCGTTGTGGACAAGTACCTTACGGCAAAGAGCGTGCTAACTATGGGAATGAAATATAGCACTATCTGATTGATAACCAGAATGGTTCCTATAGATGTGGTCATTTTTTCGTGAAGAGCCAGGACCCTCTTGGCGCCCTTGTCCCCTCTTTTTGCCAGATGATATAGATGAGCCTTAGATGCGCCGGTAATCGCTGTTTCGGCTCCGGATATAAAGCCGGCAATCGCTATCATACACAGCACAGCCAGTCCGAAAAAAAGATAAATCATGAAAGTCTCACGTCTAGTAGTTCTATTCGCTTGGAGATGAAATTTCTATGTTTTTTATGCTACTTTCGCTTTTCACTCTAACGAGATTTACGTGCAATAGCCCGCTATCGAATTCTGCATTTATTACCTCCACCCCATCGGCCAGCACGAATGTTCTCATAAACTGCCGTGTAGCAATGCCGCGGTAAATATATACTGCCTGCGGATCTGGTTCGCGACGACCTTTTATTGTCAACTGGTTATTCTCCACCGAAATGGCGATATCATCCCGACGAAAGCCTGCCAGAGCCAAGGTTATGCGAAAGCCATTTTCCCCAACCTGCTCTATGTTATAGGGCGGATAGGAATCGTCCTGCCCCTTAGCCATGGAATCCACCAATCTCTCGAAATGGTCGAATCCCAGAAACAACGGACTGCTAAAAAAAGATACCCTGTCCAATTTATTCCCTTTCCACTAATTTATCCAAAGCAACCGCAAATTAAATCTGCTAGAACAGCCAGCACTGCAATTACCAGCAGAACTCCGGCTATTCGCGGTGATGAACACCCCTGCCAGCGGGAAAACAAGGCTGAACAATCCGTCGACAGAGATCGGCTTGGCTCATCGACTTCTTCATCATAGTTGTTTTCTGAAATGCTTTGCTGCATGAGAACCCGGCGCAGTTCGTTCGCCATATCATCGCCTTCTATCCCGAGAAACTTCGCGTAGCTTCTTATGAAACCGATCGCATAGACCGATTCCGGAAGATTTTTATAGTCACCACGCTCAATAGCCTTCAAATAGCAACAGCGGATCTTAAGCGCGTCAGCGACGTCCTCTAGACTTAGCTTCCTCTCTTCTCTGGTCTTTCTTAATAGATCAAACACCCCGCCAATTCCATCGAATGTGTCCCTATACTTTTACACAATACGATGTTATTATCAATAGGTTTTTGCGATTACGGATGGTTGCCGCTTCGGCGGAGGAAAGTCCGGACTCCACGGAGGAGGGTGCCAGATAACGTCTGGCGGTGTCCTAGGACACTAGGGAAAGTGCCACAGAAAATATACCGCCTTTTGGTAAGGGTGAAATGGCGAGGTAAGAGCTCACCGCGCTTCCGATAACGGCAAGCGGCAGGGCAAACCCCACCCGGAGCAAGATCAAATAGGGGCAACTAATATGTCCTCCGCATTGAGGTTTAGCGGCAATAGTCCGCGGAACCGTAGGTTGCCCGGGTAGATCGCTAGATGTTTACGGTGACGTAAATACCAGATGAATGACCATCGGAGTGCGATTGCATTCCACAGAATCCGGCTTATAGTTTTCGCAGAAACCACGGATTTTGTCAGGAAAGCTTGATAAGTATAATAGAAAGATGTATACACTCCTGGAACAGGGGTGTGTTCCGGGCGCATAGCTCAGCGGTAGAGCACTACGTTGACATCGTAGTGGTCGTAGGTTCGATTCCTACTGCGCCCACCATTGTGTTTAGGGAAGCTACAGTGACTCAACGGTTGAAAGTAGATTCGGATGCGGTTAGATCTTTGGCTGAACTATTGACCGAGACCGGGTTAACAGAAATAGAATATCAGGTCGATTCCCTGAAAATAAGGGTCTTGCGCTCTGTTCAGCAGGAAGTCATTTCCATGCAGGCTGCCAACCACAACACGATGGCAGTCCCCTCCCAAAATTCAAATGCCGGAGCATTGGCGGCAATGGAAATTAGCGTTAGCCTGGAAAAACATCCGGGGGTTATAGAGGCTCAAATGGTTGGCACCGTGTATCTGTCACCAGGACCGGCCGCAGGTCCATTTATTTCCGTTGGAGATAAAATTTCACAGGGCCAGACGCTATTTATAATAGAAGCAATGAAGGTAATGAATATGGTTAAATCTCCACGTTCCGGCGTGATCAAGCATATTTTTGTGAGGGACGCGCAGCCGGTGGAGTATGGCGATCCAATTGTTATAGTCGAATGACACAAAAAGTACTTTTTGATGATAAAAAAAATATTAATTGCCAATAGAGGCGAAATAGCCGTACGTATTCTCCGAGCCTGCAGGGATTTGGACATACAGACAGTCGCTGTGCATTCGACGGCGGACGCCGATGCCATGTACGTCCGTCTTGCGGATGAGAGTGTCTGCATAGGCCCGCCCCAGCCGCGGGAAAGCTACCTCAACGTTCCAGCAGTCATTTCTGCCGCCTGTATTACCGGCGCCGATGCCATACATCCAGGGTTTGGGTTCCTCAGCGAAAGTGCAACCTTTGCCCACATGGTGGAGGAACATAATCTGACGTTCATAGGTCCGAAAGCAGACCACATAGCCATGATGGGCGATAAAATCATGGCCCGAAAGACCATGGCCCAACTGGAAATACCGGTGGTGCCAGGATCAGATCGGGCAGCAACTACGCTGGAGAAGGCGCTGCTGCTGGCCGAAACAATTGGCTATCCGCTGCTGATAAAAGCTGCCGGCGGCGGCGGCGGACGTGGCATGAAGGTGGCCAAATCCCCGGCAGATTTCCCGGAAGCCTACGAAATGGCACGCCGAGAAGCCAGCATTTCCTTCGGCAATGACAGAGTTTATCTGGAAAAATACCTGGAGAGGCCAAGGCACATCGAATTCCAAATAATAGCCGATAAATACGGTAACGCCATCCATCTGGGCGAAAGGGATTGTTCACTCCAGCGGAGACATCAAAAAATATGGGAGGAAGCACCAAGCACCGTAATATCTTCGGCATTTCGGGATGAATTTGGGAAGAAACTAGCCAGCACCATCGCAAAACTGGGCTACGTCGGCGTCGGAACTCTGGAATTTCTCTACGAGAACGATCAATTGTTTTTTATAGAAATGAACACCCGAATTCAGGTGGAACACCCAATAACGGAAATGATTACCGGCATCGACATAATCCGCGAGCAAATATTAGTAGCCGGGGGAAAGGAATTATCCATTGGCCAGGAAGATATTAGCTTTAAGGGGCACGCCATAGAATGCCGCATAAACGCCGAGAATCCTGATACGTTCATTCCGTCGGCCGGAACGGTCTCCAACTACCACTGTCCCGGCGGACCAGGCATAAGGGTGGACAGCGCCCTCTACGACGGCTGCAAAATTCCGCCCTACTACGATAGTCTAATCGCAAAACTCATTGTCCACGCCAACGATCGATCGCAGTGCCTGGCAAGACTGCGGCGGGCACTAAAAGAATACGTCATAGATGGCGTCGATACCCTGATTCCGCTGCATATGAAGTTAACGGACAACAAAAATATCATCGACGCAAATTTCGATATCCATTTTCTAGAAACGCTTTGTGACAACCAATTATGACAACCAACATTAATAATTCTTGCCTGGGTATAGTGTGCGGCGGAGGTGACTATCCTCTCCTGGTGGCCCGGGCCTGTCTCAAAAAAAACATCAATTTCTGCCTGTTATTTTTCGGTGAGGAAATCTCGAAAGTGCTGGAAAATCTTGGGGATTACAAAAATATTCAGAGCATTTCTGTGAAAATAGGCGATGTGGCAAAGGCAATCGATTTTTTCCATAAAAATGGCGTCCGCCAACTTGTGCTGGCCGGACATCTGGCACGACCAAATTTCAACAATCTATCGCTGGATAAAAAAGGGGCTTCCTGGCTTTTGCGATTGGGAAAGGATATTTTTGCCGGAGATGACGCTCTCCTGAAAAAATTAGCTCTGCTGCTGCAGGAAGAAGGCTTCGAAGTGGTGGCCGGCAGTGATTTCATAGACGATGGGTTCATTTCCGCCGGGACTTCCACCAAGATTAGTCCGGATGAATTCGATATACGGGACATAGAAAAGGGATTTGAGGTCGCAGGCACCATCGGCCGGATGGATATTGGTCAATCTGTAATCGTCCACCAGGGACTGGTGGTCGGCATAGAGTGCGTAGAAGGCACCGACGCCTTGATAGCTAGATGCGCGTTGCTGCGGAAATCTAGCAGCGGCGGCATATTGATAAAAACCTCCAAACCCCAGCAGGATTATCGCATGGATTTGCCGGTAATCGGCGTAAGCACCGTCCAACAGCTCCACAAACACAACTTTGCAGGTGTGGCCATCGGAAGTGGGAACTGCATAGTACTGCATAAAAAATTAGTGATAGAACAACTGGACGAATTTGGAATGTTTCTATACGGTCATCAAACCAAAAGCAGTAAATAACAACTTTAGCTGCTACTAGACGCCTGGGCATACGACAGGAATGCGCGCTATCCCGCACGTCCAGGGAAACACCGGGCCAGTTTGCTCATGGATTTGAGCGTAATAACAATAACAATAGACTTCTTTCGAAACATTCGCTCTTTCGGTAATTTCTGCGTCGCTTCGGTGCTCGGATCCTCATGTACCACATGTACACTGCAGTCCTGCGCTCCATAGCAACGTCCTATTTTTTCCAAGCCTGGCAGCGTGCTACTCTCCCACGCCTCAAGGACACAGTACCATCGCCGCAGGGGACCTTCGCTTTCCAGTTCGGGATGGAATGGAGCGTTTAATTCCCCGCCATGACCACCAGGCCAGAAAAAAATAGAACCTACAGAAAAAAACCTCCCTATATTCGGGAGGAAAAACAAACCACAAAAACAACTTCTTCAAGGAAGCTTATGACTGATTGTTGCATAAAATATTTTCCATAGCAAGAGCCATGAAAAAATCTTGGTATCAAGCCGATCGGGATATTAGTACTGGTTAGCTGCACGCATTACTGCGCTTCCACACCCAGCCTATCAACGTGGTAGTCTTCCACGTCCCTGATGGCGAGAACTAATTTTGAGGCGAGTTTCCCGCTTAGATGCTTTCAGCGGTTATCTCTTCCATGTTATGGCTACTCGGCAATGCAACTGGCGTCACAACCGATACACTAGTGACATGTCCACTCCGGTCCTCTCGTACTAGGAGCAGCTCC
>JAIRZD010000026.1 GCA_031267415.1 Holosporaceae bacterium | reverse complement strand
AACATGCGCTCTTCCGGTAATTTCTGCGTCGCTTCGGTGCTCGGATCCTCATGTACCACATGTACACTGCGGTCCTGCGCTCCGTATGCTCCTATAAATTCCTCGAAATATCTTTGTTTGGAAAGAAGTCTACTTCCAGCGCAGGTGGTAGACTTCCTGTTGTCCAAAACTCTTGGCCAGAGATATCATGCCCACATACTCGGTGGAGTAGCGTTCGTAGTATTTAAGCCCCTTCTGGGTGAATTCATTTTGTTCATCGCTGGTTTCACCGTGCAGCAGTGCCACAAATTGCTGGGTGGCATAGACCTGACCCACGGTGGTGACCGGTTCCAGTCGTGCCGCCCTGTTGATGTGTCCGCCGTAGAAATTCATTTTTTTTATGAAGGGGTCTTCGGCTATGAACACCGGTCCAGAGTGCAGAGATATCCTTGCCCTTATTGGGAAGGGAAATTCCGGATATTTGCGCCCCAGGCTCTCGATGATATCGCAGTAGCGCAGTCCAAAGTCGGCAATTTTGATGGCGCTGTCGGCCACGGCAAATATGGCGTCTCCCCAGGTATTCAGGGACTCCAGTGTGACGCCGATTTTATCCATTGCCCCCTGAAGCTTCCCCAGGAAATCCAAAAACGATGGAATATGCTCGTCCTGCAATTTGCTATAGCCGGAGAGGTCCGAAAACATCATGGATTTTATGACCCGGTCCGGAGATTTCGATATGAAAGGATCAAAGGACGGCGTTCCCTTCTGAATTTGCACCAGTGATGGTTCAATTCTCTCCGTTGCTCCACCGCCGCTGATTTCATCCAGATCAATAAGGTGTAACGTGCTGATGTTCGACCATCTGTCGATGAAATCCGTTGGGCCGCCCGGCAGCGATTCCGTCCGGGAATGCCAAACGGCCATCAGGTGTGGTTCGGTGGTGAGAAATTTTCCCCTCATCACAGCACTGCCGTGCATGACATAATTGGAAAAGCGGTACAACATATCGTGTCCCAGATAGCGGTCCTCGCAGGCAAAGCTAACCGAGTGGGCGTTTTGCAGTATTTTGTCGAATCTTTTTTCCCAGCGGGGGCCGGCGTGTCGCACATTGGTATCGACGAAATCTTGAATGGAGAATGGGAGTATAATGTTTATTTCCCCACCGATGCTCTGGAGGGCTTCTATGAAAACTATATCCGCACCGCAGGAGGCTGAACTATAGCCGATTTTTGCGTCGATGGCGGTCAGTTTATCCGTAATAATACGCCTAACATCCGCTTCTATTTCAGGAGGGAATAGCGAAGTCTGAAAACTTGGATGATCGATGGCATGTCCGGTGAACACCACGATGGTGGGAGGTGTCAATATCTCCAGCGCTTCGTTGGGAACCTTGAAGCCAGCTTCCCTCAGGAAATATAGCTGCTGTCGGGCAGCAACGATGGAAATATATGTCTCGTTGCCGCTCTGCTTCATTGCTTCTTCGTACAATTTACAGGAGTCATCCTCCCGGCCGATGAGTAGTTGCGCTTCTGCAAGGTCTATCAATTCCCGGAAAGATGCTTCCAATCCGAATGGTGGTAATAGCTTGAGCACGCTGGCTGATAACTGTTTTGCCTGGGCATCGTCTCCGGTTAGCCAGGATAGCCAGGCGGCGTTTATGCCGGTGCTGGTTTTTTGATCCCGACGGAAAGATGCCAGGTACATCTCCCTGGATATTTCCAGATCCCGGCAGTGGTGTGAATATTTCCATGATTCCCTAAAAATATGACCAAGGCCGGCGATTGTTTCAGGTAATCCTTCCTCCAGAAATTTACTTTTCCGCGCATCTTCCACCGTCGCCATCATTTGTCCGGTGGCCTCATCTTCCTGCGGGACTATTTTTAGGATTGGATATATGAGTTTTCGCGATTCCTCCACCGCCCCGGTTTTTAGTAGTACCAGCGCGTAGGCCTGTGCCAAATTTACGTTGTTTGGATTCTTATTAAACGCTTTCTTGGCGATGGCATGGGCCTTGAACATGTGTCCAGTGGCGATAAGCGTTGTTATTTGATCCTCTATTTTGGTTTGCCCTGGCTCGATATCATCATCTTCGTCCTCTTCCTCCTCTTCCTCGTCAATGGGAGCTGATTCTTCGGCGGCTGGCCTTGTGTCGCCGGCGGATTGCGGAGCAGTGTTGATGGTGGCGGCAACGTCTTCCGCCGCCCCCGTTGCTTCCGTTGCTACTGCTGGCGCCTCCGTTGCTGCTGCTGGCGCTTCCGTTGTTGTTGTTGCTGCCGCCGCTGGTGCTTCTACAACCTTGTCCCCACCCTCGTCCGAATTCGGCATCGAAGTATCGGCGCTTTTTTCTGTCGAAATGTTCGGATTTTCGCCGTCGGTGATGATTTCTCCAGCCGCACCATCGGATTCCCCGGTTTCTTTGCTTTCTTCAGACACTTCTCACCCAATATTTGCGAATACTTTTGTTATATTAAGCAAAAATGATTAACATTTAGTGAAAACATCCATACTGCTATTATTCGGAGATTCTGGCGGATGTTTTTTAGGCTATTCCGGCCGAAAAAAGCAGTCTAATGTTTCTTCGTGACGTCTGGCAGCGGTTGATTCACCAACTCCGCCTTCCAGACTGTATAGCTTTTTCATACTGATCAACGTCTCCGTTAAATTGAGTGACAGATCCATTGGCCACAATGAAAATCGAATTGGCAATGCGGTTTAGGAAATTACGATCGTGCGTTATGAGAATCACTGCGCCCCCGTAGGATGCTAGCGATGATATTAACGCTTCTCTCATTTCCATATCCAGATGATTGGTTGGTTCATCCAGAATCAGCAAATTTGGGGCTTCCATCGTTAGGGCCGCGAAGACCAGGCGTGCCCGCTCTCCTCCGGAAAGATCTTCGATGGATTGGAATACTTTATTTCCAGAAAAGCCAAACCCTCCGAGGTGCGTCCTTAGCTGTTGGTCGATCTGATCTGGTACCATATCCTTTAAAAAATCGTAGGGCGATTTTGTGACATCCAGTTTTTCGAAAAGATCCTGTTTGTAAAATCCAACTTTTAGTTTGCCGTGGACTTCCCGGGTTCCTTTTTTCTGTTTTAATTCTCCGGCGAGAAATTTTGCGAATGTCGTTTTCCCATTTCCATTGGCGCCGACGATGGCAATACGATCCTCGGCCATAACCAGGCCGGAGATGTTTTTTAGCACAGTCACATTCCCGTAACCGATCGATACTTTGTCGTATGATAGGATATTGGAAGAAAGCTTGGAACGGGGATTGGGAAAATTGAAACACGCCGTTGGATCATCTTTATCCGGCGGCATAAATTTTATCTTGGCAATGGCTTTTAATCGACTCTGCGCCTGCTTTGCCTTGGTGGCCTTTGCCCCGAACCGTTCCACAAAAGCCATCATATGCTTGCGTTTGGTCTCCATCTTTGCGTTGTATTCCTCGAGGTTCTTTTGCTTTATGGTATAGGCATCGATGAATTTATCGAAATTGCCACTATAATATGTGAGCTTATTGTTTTTCAGGTGCATGATATCATCTGCGACATCATTTAGAAAATCACGATCGTGCGATATCAAAATAAAACTTTTGGAATAGGCTCTGAGAAAATCTTTTAGCCAGCCGGATGTTTCAAGGTCAAGATGGTTGGTGGGCTCATCTAGCAAAAGCAAATCTGGCTCCTGGAATAGGATCGCGCCAAGTGCAACCCGCATGCGCAATCCGCCGGAAAAATTGTTGAGGGGCGTGCCCTGCGCCTTTTCGTCGAATCCCAGACCATTTAGCACCACCGCGGCCCTCGATTCCGCATCGAAAGCCTTTATGCTGATAAGTTGGTCATAAATTTCCGCCAACAATTCCGGCTGATCAGATTTTTCCTCCAGCTGTTTCAGTAGGTTTCCACGTACTGTGTCCTGAGATAACAAAAAATCCCGCGGCGAAATATCACCACTCGGCATTTCTTGTTTCACTGACACAATTGTTTTCGTCTTTTCTCTCTGAATCTTCCCACCGTCGTGCTCGAGCTCCGCAAGGATGATTTTAAAGAGCGTTGATTTGCCGCTACCATTGCGCCCAACCAGACCGATGTGCTGCCGATTGCCAACCTGCAGATTAACTTGGTCCAGAATTGGTTTTCCGTTAACACTAAAATTTATATTTTCCAAAGTAAGCATGATCAATCAGCCCTTTATTCGCCCATCTAGGGTCGAAGTACAATGGCGTAAGATTCGAGGATTTTTCAATCTCTACGCGTGCTGCCGTTGCGCTTCAGATTTAAATGGGCGACGAAACTATTCGTACGGTATCAGATTTTCACCCCTTCGTCAAGCTTTTTTTTGCGATATTTTTTAAATATCTTCCATATTTAACGGATTTAATAGACTTCTTTCCAAACAAAGATATTTCGAGTAATTTATAGGAGCATACGGAGCGCAGGACCGCAGTGAACATGTGGTACATGAGGACCCGAGCACCGAAGCGACGCAGAAATTACCGAAAGAGCGCATGTTTCGAAAGAAGTCTATTATCACGACGAGCTCCACTTTATCACACACATTTTCACATT
>JAIRZD010000043.1 GCA_031267415.1 Holosporaceae bacterium | reverse complement strand
TCACTTCGCCGGAGCACCATGCGCCGGCCAGAAATGCAAGCTGAGGTTGTGGGATTTTTACAAAAAAGCATATGCGTAGCTATTACCTAGGTAATAGTTACCTAGGACGATAGGACGATAGGACGATTTGCGGGATAGACCGCCATTTCAGGAACGAAGATACCGTCTTTGGAGTCAATGGGCGAAGGCTAGATTTTCATCGAAAGGGGCTCCGTTTTTCAGAATACCGAAGAAGATGTACATCAGCTTTCGCATGATTGCGACGATGATAACTTTTGCACATTTTCCTCGTTTTTCAAGTCTTTTCACAAAATCAGCAAAGTGCGGATTGTGATTTTTTACAACCAATGCGTTCATATACAGAATTTTTCTGAATTTTTTTGAGTCAGGTATATGTGATATCGCTACGGTTGAGGAAGCATATTTTAATTGTTGGTTAACCATGCTATACCGCTGGAGGCGTAGTGTTGAATCGATAGCGCGGGAAATACTGTGATTAGACAATTGAACATCAATAACTATGAAGCATTTTTTGTGCTGGGAGCTGACCCGGAGGAAAAACTTGCTCCGCGCCGCGTGGTTATCAACATAAGTATTAGATTTTTGGCCGACGCCGACGCCGACGCCAATGCCAATGCCTGCAACTATGACGATATCAAAGATACAGTATGCTATCGGTCTCTGTTGTCTTTTCTGGATAAAAAACTGGAAGGCGCCGGGTTTAATCTTCTGGAAAAAGCTACCCAATATCTGTACGATGCTTTGGTGGAATATTTGAAACTAAACTGGAATCAAGTTTTTTCCTGCCGGGTGGAAGTGATGAAACCGTCTCCACTGCCACATCGGCCGTTGGAAAGCGCGTCGTTTATTTGCTCCGATTGGTAACGCGGAAAGGAGGGGGGATGGTCAGAATTTTCGGCATCGATCCTGGATTGCACATAACCGGCTGGGGAGTTATCGACTACGACGGATACCACCTTAAATATGTGAGTCATGGCACCATAAAAACCAGTCCGGCAGATAAAATCGAGCGGCGCCTGGGAACCGTACATAGACAATTACTGGATGCCATGAAAAATACCGCGCCGCAGGAGGTGGGCGTGGAACAAATTTTTGTCAACTATAATCCAGCTTCATCCCTAAAATTAGGGATGGCCCGTGGTGTTGCGCTGTGCGCCGCCGATTTAATGGGACTAAAAATTTTCGAATATGCTCCCAACATGGTGAAAAAAACCGTCGTGGGGTCAGGACACGCCGCCAAAGCGCAGGTTTCCGACATGGTGAAACGATTATTAAATTGCGGCGGTTTAGACGATTTAAAGGACGATGCCGCCGATGCCCTTGCTGTCGCCATTTGTCACGCTCACCATGATCGGGTCTGCCAACTGGCGATGTAGGGAAATATGAAATGATTTCCTGGAAAAACATTTTCTATGGGCTGGGGATTTTGCTGTTGATCCTCGCGGGACTAATGCTAATCCCGGCGATGGTGGATTTATGCCAGCATAGCGATACCTTCGCAGATTTTATCGTTGCCGGCATTTTTTGCTGTTTTTTGGGCGGCGTCTTTTATTTTTCCTGTAAAACAGATGATAGAGTGATTTTTGGCGCCCAGGAAGGGGTGCTGCTGATAATTTTAACATGGTTTTCGGTGCCGCTGTTGGCTGCGTTGCCCTTTGCCATATCTTCGTTTCAATTATCGATGACCGATTGCATATTTGAAGCGACATCACTGGTTACAACCAGCGGGGCTTCGGCAATCTACGATGTCAAGGATTTTTCAGATGGTTTTTTGCTCTGGAGAAGCATATTGCAAATGTTTGGCGGAATTTTTTACATGTTTTCCTGCCTATATGCTTTTTCTCCATTGAAAGCGGGCCGCGTTTTTGCTCCGGAACATTCGATGCCGTTGGATTATAAGTTTTGGGATCAACTGAAAAAACTTTTGCTAATTTATTTGTCATTATCTTTTTTGGTTTCTCTCTGGCTTATGTCGTCCGGCATGTCGATATTGGATTCGCTGTGCTATTCGCTGGCTGCACTGTCAACCGGTGGCGCCATACCGGATAATAACTACTCCGAGAATCTGCGCAGCATGAATTGGCTACTGCCAATTTTAATGATTATTGGCGGCTGCTCCATCACTACGCTGACCAACATATTTGACCGGAAGAATGACGCTTTCGACCACCGGCAGTTTCGCTATTATCTGGCTTTATTATTAACGGTAATTGTCCTCGCGTTTTCTTATGCTGTCTTTCAGTCGACTGGCCATGTGGACGCCGTCGATACTTTTGAAAAAATATTTTTTCTGACCGTTTCCTCCATTACAACTACCGGAATGGGACCAGACCTGGCTTCCGATTTTGACCAATTTCTCGCTGCAACACTGTATGTCGTGGGGTTTATCGGTGGCTGCTACGGCTCCTGTGGTGGCGGCGTAAAAATCTTCCGTCTCATGATAATACTATCACTGATCAAAAGTTATTTTATAAAATCGACGCACAAAAACGTCGTCCACGTACCAACCTATGCCGGCCATAAATTGACGGGGATCGAAGCCACAGCTTTAATTTCGTATTTTGCCTGCGGTTTGGCCATCGCGCTGGTGTTTTCGCTGCTGCTGTGTGGCTGCGAAATGAATTTTAGCAAGGCCTTGGGCGCCGTAATGACATCCATGAATAATAATGGTCCATTTTGGGGGTTACACCGAGCAACTGCTTCCGAATTGGCCACATTGGGCGCCACAGCAAAAATAATTCTCGTCGTATCCATGGTGGCCGGCAGGGTAGATTTTGTATTGCTGATTATGGTAATAACCAGATCGTTTTGGAGAAAATAATCATGCTTTTCATGTTTCCGGGACAGGGCTCCCAAAAAATAGGAATGGGGAAGGATCTTTACGACAATTTCCCCTCTGCTCGCAGCGTTTTTCAGGAGGTGGACGATGCGCTGGAATACCATTTATCCAGGCTAATATTTGATGGATCTGCCGAGGAACTAAGGGCCACAGCGAATGTCCAGCCGGCGCTTATGGCGGTTGGCATGGCTTGTTTTAGCGTACTAAAAAATGATTTTTCTCCGGAAATCTTGAATAAGGTAAAATTTCTGGCTGGGCATTCGCTTGGAGAATATACGGCCCTCTGTGTTGGCGGCGTCATATCTCTGGCTGATACGGCAAGGCTGCTGCGGGTTCGAGGACAGGCAATGGCCGCCGCATGCCCCGATACGGGCGCCATGGCCGCCATCATTGGTCTTGAAGTCGATGTGCTCGAAAATTTGCTGGAAACTGAAAACACCAATGAATCCATCGTGCAGGTGGCCAACGACAATTGTTACGGCCAGGTCGTTATCAGCGGGCATGGGAAAGCCGTGGAAAAAGCCATGCAAAAATCGCTGGATATGGGCGCGAAAAAGGCCATATTGTTGGATGTCAGCGGACCATTCCACAGCAGGCTTATGGAAAGTGCACTGGACGCACTGGCGAGGGCAATGGAGCCGCTGGAATTTCATAATCCGGTTAGACCGGTAATTTCCAATGTCACAGCCGCCGGCGAATCCGGCAATTTTAAGGAACTACTCTTGCGCCAGGTGACGTCCATGGTGAGATGGCGGGAGAGCATCGAATTTTCCCTGGAGCATGCTGTCACACGGCTGGTGGAAATTGGGTCGGGACGGGTTTTGACCGGTCTGGCGAAGCGCATTGCTCCGGACGTCGAGTGCTGCAGCCTGGGGTCTCCGGAATCCATTGAGAAATTCGCCAGCTGCTTCTGCTAATTCTGCTGCTAATTAAACCTGGAGAGTAAATTTTTTAGAGTATCCAATTCTTCCAGTACCTTACCTGTGCCAAGGACAACGCAGGAGAGTGGGTCTTCGGCGATGGAAACCGGAAGGCCGGTTTTGTTTCTCACGAGTTCATCCAGTCGATTTAGCATGGACCCGCCGCCGGTCATTACTATGCCCTTATCCACTATGTCGGCGGATAATTCCGGCGGAGTGTTTTCCAGCGCAAACTTTACGGCCTCCACTATGACCGATACCGGTTCAGTCAGACTTTCCACAATGTTTTGTTCGGATATTTTTATTTCCTTTGGGACTCCGTTTATGAGGTCTCGTCCCTTTATGTACATCATTTTGCCACTGCCCTTGACCGGCTGAATGGCGGCGCCTATCTCTTTTTTGATTTTTTCTGCCGTCGTCTCGCCCACCAGAAGATTGTAATGTTTGCGGATGTAATTCACGATGGATTCATCCATTTTATCGCCGCCAACTCGAACGGAATTGCCGTAGACTATGCCTCCCAGAGAGAGCACAGCCACCTCCGTGGTGCCTCCGCCTATGTCCAATACCATTGAGCCGGTGGGCTCTGTGACCGGAAGACCTGCTCCGATGGCCGCCGCCATGGGTTCTTCGATTAGGAAAACCCGCCGCGCGCCTGCTCCTTCAGCAGATTCCTGTATGGCTCTCCGTTCGACTGCAGTTGATCCGCGGGGAATGCATATTACGATCTGGGGACTTACGAAACTCTTACGATTATGGGCCTTGCGGATGAAATATTTTATCATGCTTTCGGCCACATCAAAGTCGGCAATTACGCCGTCCTTCAGTGGTCTGATGGCGGTTATATTGCCCGGAGTACGTCCCACCATTAGCTTGGCATCTTCTCCGACGGCCATCACATGCTTTTTCCCGCCGGATTCCGCAAGGGCTACCACCGACGGCTCATTCAACAGTATGCCTTTTCCGCGGACATACACCAATGTATTTGCAGTACCGAGGTCTATACCAATGTCCGAAGAAAGCCACCCCCGCAAAGCAGAAAACATTTTTTTATCCTTTACTATTTTTAACCATACTTGCTCTATAATACATCATTCCGTTCTATGGAAGATACATATTTTTCTTGCTATATTCTCGGAGCAATCTGATGTTGCAAGTAGTATTGATTGAGCTTTGTTGATTAGTTGTTTTTGTTTTGTTTCGCGGTGGCAGTTGTATGAAAATAGCTTCATTGATGTTAATTAGCTTCCTGCTGCTTGGATGTAGCGAAATAGCGCGGAATGTGGCTGGGCCAGAACAAGAAAAGCAAGAAAAGGCTGCGCTCTTATTTAATGACGGTGACGATAACGACGAAGATGAGGAAGAGGAAGCTGAAGCTGAAGCCGAAGCCGAGGCCGAAGTTGATGCTGATGTTGATGATGAGGACGGAAGCCCGGAAGCCGTAGCCAGTCCCGCTCCGCCGCCGGTGGCCCAGTTGGAGCCGACTTCCAGGCAGGAGATCAACCATAATAATCGGAATATACACACCTATAATGATGTCGCCCATAAATTGGCCGGATTTAATGCCAATAATCCGGAATATTCGGCATTTATAACGACTAGATGGGAAAAATTGTGCTCCGAAAGTCTGGGAGCCATAGAAGCGTGGTCCGAAAAAAATGTAATACCGCACATCGGAGAAGTTAGTACGGTGTTTTATCCGTTTGGTGGACCGGACATTGCATGTCCTTTTAAGTTTTTCCCGGAAGCCGACACCTACATATTGGTTGGCCTGGAGCCAATAGGATGTTTCCAGGAGCTAGAGCGCAACGTAGATCGCCCCGAAATGCAGGAATCGCTAAAAAATGCGTTTTTATGGTATTTGCAGAAGGGTTTTTTCGTAACCTCCGAAATGTCTCGCAAATTATCGTCGAAATTTTTGAGGGGGACCATCTGTCTGATGCTTCCCCAGCTGGCGTTGCTTAATTTTTGCATAGACAATCTGGAAGATATCTCCATAGATGGTGCTGGCGCCGAGGTTCCGCGTGGCAGCGGCATGTTGGACGGCGTAAAGATTACCTGCAGCAGGAAAGCCGATGGTGCCCAGAAGGTGATATATTATATCCGGGCCAATTTGGCCAATCACCATGCAAAATTGAGCAATTTAACGAAATTCATGGAGTCCAGAACATTTGCAACCTTCATAAAGAGCGCATCCTATGCCCTCCATGATAGTGCATTATCGAACTTTAAGCGCTTTTTGCTGGATCATTCAACGGCTATTTTCCAGGACGATACCGGAATTCCATTCAACGATTTTGGCGAAGGAAAAAAGTGGGAAAAACATGGCTTTGGCATGTATACGGAACCGGTGCTCCGGATATTCAAGAACTATAAACAGCCATCCATGCTGAATTTTTTCAAAAGTGGTAATATCGTCAACATACCGTTCAAAATAGGTTATGGCTTTCATCAGGGGAGGCCAAATTTTCTACTGGCGGTGCGGCGCCATCATGCCCCGATTGCCGACAATGAACATGCCGTCACCACAAAGGCGGCGTCGTCATCTGCTGTGCCAGCACCAGCACCAGCGCCAGCACCAGCACCTTCGCCACCAGCATCGGCATCGGTGCCTAAACAGCGACAGGCTCCGTCTCAGGCGGACAAAAATAGCAGCGATGATCGCGTCGTAAGTTTGCAGTTGGAAATGCATAAACTCTTTGGCTCCGAATGGCCAATTGCGCTTAATGAAGACGATAATGGCGCTATGATGTCGGAAAATTTGCTCAATACTTTGCTGTTGGCGCCATCGGACTACGACAACGCTAGCACCATCGATCCCTGATAGACATTAGACTTCTTTCGAAACATGCGCTCTTTCGGTAATTTCTGCGTCGCTTCGGTGCTCGGATCCTCATATCTTTGTTTGGAAAGAAGTCTATTGGGACGGCGACTCTATTCCAGTTTATTTCGCGTGCACCTAATTAATACCTGGCCAATGATATGGCTCATATAAATTATTTATGCTATGAAAGTCGGTGTATTTTTTCATGGGAACCAAAAATGCGTTTATTAATAGTTGAGTCTCCCGCTAAAGCGAAGACCATAAATAAATACCTGGGAAAGGACTATATCGTGGCGGCCAGCTATGGTCACATAAGGGATCTGCGGGCCAAAAACGGCAGCGTAAAACCCGACGAAGAATTCTCGATGGTTTGGGAGATGAGTGATCGTGGCGAAAAATGTCTGCGTGATATTTCGCGGCAGCTCAAGTCCTGCGACGAACTTCTGTTGGCCACTGACCCTGATAGGGAAGGAGAGGCCATCTCCTGGCATCTGAAAGAAGTGCTGGACGCCAGTCAAAAGCTGAAGATCCCGTTTCGCCGAATAGTTTTTCATGAAATTACCAAGAGCGCACTGACAGAGGCGCTGGCCCATCCGCGGGACATAGATGAAAACCTGGTGGACTCGTATTTGGCGCGGCGGGCGCTGGATTATCTGGTTGGCTTTACACTTTCTCCGATTCTCTGGCGCAAACTCCCTGGCAGCAAATCCGCCGGGCGAGTGCAGTCGGTGGCTCTGCGCATAGTCGTTGATCGGGAATCGGAAATAGAGCAATTTAAAACGCAGGAATTCTGGACGGTGGAAGGTCAATTTGAAGCCAAGGGGCGGAAATCATTTGGAGCAAAATTAACTCACTTCCAGGGGAAAAAACTGGATAAATTTGCCATAGCCAATGAACAAAGCGCCATTTCCATCAGAGATATTTTGGATAGCCAAAATTTCGTTGTGGCGAGCGTGGAAAAGAAAATCGTCAAGAGGAATCCGGCGCCGCCTTTCATAACGTCTACTCTGCAGCAGGAAGCTTCGCGCAAGTTGGGATTCAGTGCCAAGAAAACAATGCAGCTGGCCCAAAATCTCTACGAAGGAGTCGATGTTGATGGCGAAACGCAGGCGCTGATCACCTATATGAGAACGGACAGCACCAATGTCTCGAAGGACGCTCTGGATAGGGTTCGCTCACTAATTATGGACAAATATGGGCAGGATTTCCTTCCTTCCCAGCCGCGCTTTTACAAAACCAAGGTAAAAAACGCCCAGGAGGCCCACGAAGCCATCCGACCGGTGGATGCGGGTTTGACTCCGGAGCAGCTGAAGGGGAAAATCAATTCCGATCTATTTCGGTTATACGATTTGGTTTGGAAACGCAGTACGGCTTCCCAAATGTCTTCGGCGGAATATAATCAGGTACAGGCGGATATCTCGGATACCGAGACGGCGAAAAATATTTTTAGAGCTACCGGTAGCACAATTCATTTCGAGGGATTCCTGAAGGTCTATGTGGAGGGCAGGGACGAAGCAGATCAACCGGAGGAAGCGGAAGGGATGCTTCCGCCGCTTAGTGAGGGAGATGTGCTGGGCAAGAATCAGTTGAATGCGCTACAGCATTTTACCGCTCCGCCGCCTCGTTTTTCCGAAGCCAGCCTGGTAAAAAAACTGGAAGAATTGGGCATCGGAAGGCCGTCTACCTACGCGACCATCCTGCAGGTTTTGCGGGACAGGGGATATGTGAAATTGGAAAATAAATTTTTTGTGCCCGAGGTCCGGGGCAGATTGGTTACTTCTTTTCTAATGAATTTTTTTAGCAAATACCTGGAATACGATTTTACTGCTCGTCTGGAGCAGTTGCTGGATGACATTTCCAATGGCAGCAACAAAAAAACAGCGGTTTTGGGTGATTTTTGGATGAATTTCTGCAGCTGCGTAAATGATACCAAAAGCGTTACCATTTCAGATGTAATAGATAGATTGAATGCCTCCCTCGGGGCGTTTTTATTTCCATCCGATGGCCAGGGCGGCGTCGATCGTCTCTGTCCCGATTGCCGGAAGGGCGAGCTTAGCCTAAAATTGGGGAAATACGGTTCCTTTATCGGCTGCTCCGCCTATCCAGAGTGCGGCTACATCAAGAATTTGGATGCGCAGTCGGAATCCTCAGCGAAACCACTGACGTCGTCGATGTCCGAGTATCCGAAATTTATTGGAGTTGATCCGAACGATCAGGATAAAATTACCATTCGCAGCGGTCCCTATGGTCTCTACATCCAGAAGGATCTGACTGTGCAAACTCCTCCACCTCCCGCTGTCGCAGCCGAGAAACCGCGGGGAAAGAGTACTGCCAAGGCGGCGAAGGCGGGCAAAGCTGCCGCCGGAACTGCATTTCGTCGCGCATCCATTCCGAAATCCATGGATCCCGAAAAAATTGATTTGGATACGGCGCTTTGGCTGCTTAGTCTACCAAAAATGCTGGGGAATCATGATGGGGACGAAGTAAAAGTCGGAATTGGGCGATTCGGGCCGTATATATTATTTCGGAAAAAATATGTTTCCATAAAAAACGTGGATGACATTATGTCTATAACTCTGGCGGATGCTCTGGGAATCATGGCAAAAGCGGAGCAGCGGCCGGCAGGCGGCACTGGCCGTCGACCACGGTATAAGAAAACCTAGGGGGCGTCGTTATGCGTGGATTTTTGTTTGTTATTTCAGGCCCATCTGCGGTGGGAAAAACGTCTGTGGCCAAAGAAATTTTTGAGCGCTGCAGTTCTCTGGAGCGGATAATTACCTGTACCACCAGGGCTCCCAGGGCAGGTGAATCCGATGGAGTTGATTATTTTTTTATGTCCCGGGAGATTTTTGCGGAGCGGGCCCTGAATGGTGAATTCGTGGAGAGTTCTGAGGTCTACGGAAACAGCTACGGCGTATTATTTTCCAGCGTTCAGGAGAAAATCAATGGAGGACATAATTCGGTTTTGGTTTTAAATTGGGAAGGATTTTTAAAAATTAAAAAGGTTTTTCCGGACGCTGTTTGTGGTTTTTTTATTGTGCCGCCATCGCTGGAAGTGCTGCGGGAGCGGATCCAAAATCGCAATTCCGATTCGCCGGATGATGTGGCCAGGCGCCTGAAAACGGCGCAGGACGACATGTCGCACCAGGAGAAATTTGATTATTGTTGCGAAAACCGAGAAATATCCTCCACGGCTGACCAGATATTGGCAATCATCGCGGAAAAAACCTCCTTGACTCTATGACCCTATTTTCATCTTCCATAATTCGCATTTTTCGACGATGTGCCATAATGTGCGGGACTGTTTTGTCGCTGTATTTTCCCATGGCGGTGGCCGAAGATGATGCGATGCTCTTTATCCGGGATGCGGAGGTGGAAGATGTGCTTACTGAGATGGCCAAAATCATATTCAAGGTGGCGAAATTAAATCCGGATACCGCCAGGGTATATGTCATACATTCTTCCCAAATAAACGCTTTTACCCTTGGGAATGGGTATATTTTTATCAATTCCGGATTGCTCTTGAAGTTTACAAATCCACTGCATCTGATTGCCATCATGTGTCATGAAACTGCCCACGTGGCGGCTGGACATATCAATAGGCTCATGGCCGCGTTACAAGCTCGCAACAGAAATTTTACGGCGGCCGCCATGGCTGGCATTCTTGGCAGCGTCATCATCGGATCTCCCGCCGCCATGGCAATTTTATTGGGATATGCCATCTCCGATGAGAGATTTTTTCTCAAATATTCGCGGGGTGAAGAGTTTGCCGCCGACGCTTTGGCCGCCCGCTATTTGATTGCGCTGGGCTATTCTCCCACAGCGCTGATGGAAATACTCTACGAATTTGATCATATGGACCTGCTGTCTGGGGGCGTTAATTTACCCATCTATGTGGTATCGCATCCCAGGGCTGCCGACAGAATTTCCGCCATTAGAAAATTTTCTTCCGCAGGGAAAAGCGCCGGAGTTGTGGCTGAAGATCTTGCCGAAAGGTATCGACGGATCATTGTAAAATTAAAGTCCTATTTAAAACCCATTGAATTTCAAACCCAGCTGCCGGAAGATCCATATGCCAGGGTTGTTCACCTCCAGCGTACCGGGAAAATCAGCACGGCTACGGCGATCATGCGGAAGTTGGTGCAGGATAATCCCAGCGATATATATTACAAGGAGACATTGGCGCAGCTGATGTACGAATCCGGACAATTGTCCGAGGCAGCAAAAATATACCAGAGCATCTGCCGATTGGATGTCAATGTTCTAACCAGAATAGACTACGCCAACGTCCTGGTGGAGGAAGGCAAAAACCTCGACGAAGCTGTTTCTATTTTAGAGTCCGTAAAACATAAAGATCCCCTCAACGAGACCATCTTCAGGCTACTGGCCAAGTGCTACGGGAAAAAAGGGAAAAATGCTTTGTCCATGTTGATGCTGGCCCGGGAGCAGACGCTGCTGAGAAACTACTCCCGCGCCAACGATTTGCTGGACTGCTGTTTCAAGATGTTCGATGCCAAGACCGAGCAATCCTACATAAAACAGGCCAGGGAGCTGCAACAAATGCTTCGGCGCGATCTAATTCCTGGATAATAATCTGGACCCGGTGGCAATGCAAAAAAACGCAAAAAAGCGGCGTTTTCCCATTGACACTATCAGTTTTTGTCACTATATTCATGTTAGTTCCAGTGGAATTTTTGTTTTTTTACGTTTCGTCGAGGGCCTG
>JAIRZD010000040.1 GCA_031267415.1 Holosporaceae bacterium | reverse complement strand
GAGGAATTTATAGGAGCATACGGAGCGCAGGACCGCAGTGTACATGTGGTACATGAGGATCCGAGCACCGAAGCGACGCAGAAATTACCGAAAGAGCGCATGTTTCGAAAGAAGTCTACTTCTCTAGCTTAGTACCACCGCCGTTCCAGGTGCACTATAATTAAAAATTAAACTCCGGCATTCTTTAAATTGATCGTTTCCTGTCCGCGTATCCAGCCGCACTGACACAGCTCGCCGGTTTGTAGCGCATCCAGAACGCGTAATACCTCGGCGGGGTTCCGGCCGACACTCGGATCCGTAACCATGACAAAGCGTATAATGCTCTCCGGATCAACAATAAACAGCGCCCGATGGGCCACCCCGGAGTCCTGATCAAGAATGCCCAATCGCCCGGTCAATTCCCGCCTAAGATCGGACATCAGGGAAAATGGTAGGTGCCGCAGTGCTGGATTGTACTTTCTCCAGGCCCAGTGGACGAACTCGCTATCGACGCTGCAGCCCAAAATTTGGGTATTTCTTTTTTGAAATTCGCCGAAAATATTGGCAAAAGCCACAATCTCCGTCGGACACACGAAAGTAAAATCCTTGGGATAGAAAAATACAACCTTCCATTGGCCGGGATGTGAGGATTCCGTAATCACTTCAAAGGCATTTTCCATGGTCAGCTGTTCGAAGGGCAGACTGGAACTGGCCACCAAGCTAAAATCCGGGAACTTATCTCCAATCGTTAACATGGTCACACCTCCATTATCACAACCCAGGATAAGCGTATCATCTATGCGAAAAAAATTCAATTCTCCAACTGGTTTCTGTCTCGTCTGTGCCGAACTAATACACGTAACCACGCAATATTGTTTTGCTTGAAAAAATAATTAGCGCATGCTAGTGTTAGATTGTTGCCGCGGGGTAGAGCAGTCTGGTAGCTCGTCAGGCTCATAACCTGAAGGTCGTTGGTTCAAATCCTTCCCCCGCAACCAACCTAGAATTCAAATGAGGTTAGCGGCGTTTGGCGGTTTTATATGGCGTCCATAGTTTTAGAAGGCGTTAACAAATTTTTCGGAGACAGCAGAATAATAAAGGACGTGAGCCTTACCGTTGAGGACGGTAAATGCACCGTTTTGGTTGGTCCGTCCGGCTGCGGCAAGTCCACCCTCCTTAGATTAATTTGCGGACTAGAGGAAGCAAGCAACGGCAAGATTTTCATAGGGAATGATTGCGTAAACGATATTCCGCCGGCTGGTCGTGGATTGGCCATGGTGTTCCAGTCCTATGCGCTATATCCGCACATGACGGTGTTCGAAAATATGGCCTTCGCCCTCAAGGTCAGAAAATTGAAAAAAGATGTCATTGAGGAAAGGGTGCTGGAAACGGCAAAGATCCTGAAAATCGATCACCTGATGCACAGAAAACCGAAGGAACTTTCCGGCGGCCAGAAACAGCGGGTTGCCATTGGTAGAGCCATCGTAAGGAATCCCTATGCGTTCCTTTTCGATGAGCCTTTGTCCAATTTGGATAGCGGCCTCCGCTGCCAGATGCGCTATGAGTTGGCGAAACTCAAGAAACAGCTGCAGACCACAATGGTCTACGTCACCCACGATCAGGCAGAGGCCATGACGCTGGCGGACAAAATTGTGGTGATGCGAGATGGGGCCGTGGAGCAGGAAGGAGCGCCACTGGAATTATACGACTTCCCGGTGAATACTTTTGTGGCAAAGTTCATGGGATCCAGCGAAATGAACATACTGGACGCCAGATTTCTTAAAAAGAAAGGGAAATTTTCCCTGTTCGAATTGGCGTCCGGCGATAAAATTTCTCTCAGACTTGCTGATGATACGCAGCTGGGTAGCGCGGCCACATATCAACTGGGAATTAGGCCAGAAGATGTGGAAATTCAGTCCGAAGCTACGTCTTTTTTGGGAAACAGGTTGGATGGCGTAGTTTCTTTGGCGGAGAATCTCGGTGGCGATGGTTATATCCACGCGCTTCTGAGTAATGGAGAGGCAATGTCCGTTAAAACCAAAAGATTCATCGTTGAACGTCCCGGCGATCGCATATGTCTCGGCATAAAAATGGAAAAATGCCATTTATTTAATGAAAAAGGCGTAGCCATTCGGCAATTGGTCGCGAACGAATAATATTGTGGTAAAAATAAAAATTAGAGACGCCCATGAGCAGCAGCACACCGGAACAAAAGCCTGAAGCACTCTGCACCATCAGTAGTGGTAATAGACTTCTTTCCAAACAAAGATATTTCGAGGAATTTATAGGAGCATACGGAGCGCAGGACCGCAGTGTACATGTGGTACATGAGGATCCGAGCACCGAGGCGACGCAGAAATTACCGAAAGAGCGCATGTTTCGAAATAAGTCTAATGTTTCCTAAATGCAGGACTATACCACAGAAATCACTTATATATCAAATTATTACTGCGATTTGACGCCGGTGCATCTGGCTTTTATTGCGGCCATAAATAATTTCCCGCCACCTGACATATACCAGCCTTTCAATTACTGTGAATTGGGATGTGGATGTGGGAAAACCACTAACATCGTTGCGGCTGCTTATCCCCAGGCCAGCTGCGTTGGTATTGACATTAACAAAGATCATATAGCGATTGCTAGAAACGAGTCCAAGGGAATATCCAACATAGAATTTTTCGATTTATCCTTCGGGGAAGCCCTTGAGCGCGATTTTCAGCCCTTTGATTTTATCACAATGCATGGAATTTGGTCCTGGGTTGGGGATTCAGTTCGATCTGACATATTGGAATTTGTCAGGAAATTTCTGAAGCCAAACGGCCTCTTCTATGTAAGCTACGACGCCATGCCCGGCTGGGCACAGCTGCAGCCATTCCATAAAATCCTGTCCATCTACACCAGGGATAAGGAAGCCAACATAACAGAAAAAGCCAAAGCCGGCATGACATATCTGCAATTTCTGAACGAAAATAAAAGTCCTTTCTTCGAATATAGTCCATGCGCGCGGCAGTTTTTGCAGTGTTTGGACCAATCTGATATTCGATATGTTATCCACGAGCTATTCAATAAAAATTTACGCCCAGAGTATTTCTGCGATGTTGCGGAGGCGATGAAAAGTGCAGATCTTTCGTTCGTTGGCGATTGCGTACACGTCAATAACTACCAGATGATGCTGACGGAGCCCTTTAGAAAATTGCTGAATACCACCGCTGATAAAATCTGCCGGGAAACCCATAAAAGTATCATGCTGAACGATCGATTCCGCAAAGATGTTTACGCCAGATGCAAATCGATCCCACAGGATGTTGGTCGCCGGCTAGAATGCTTCGAAAAGTTTTTATTTGGGGCGATGAAGCCACTCTCCGAGCTAAGTTTGGAGGTTCAAATCCATGGCTATACCCTAACACTAAACGCCGATCCCTATCTGAAAATTTTTGAAATATTAGCCTCAGACCAATTGAGTATTTTTGAAATAAACCAAAAACTAAAATTGCCGGAGGATCGGGTTGGTGAAACATTGGAGAACGTGATAAATTGTATGTTGACCAATCAATTTGGCATTTTTTTTCGCAAAAAAAACACAGAAGAACCGCTGCAACAGATTTCTTTCCCCAGCGCCTACAATCTGAATCAAATAATGAATTGGCAAGAACAGTACTCCAAGTATATATTTCTTGCCTCCGAAATCGTTGGCGACGCCTTCGCCATATCCAAGCAGAACGCCATGATAATAGCGGCCATTTGTAAATTTGGCCTACAAAAGGAGATTGTGGTGGAATACGTTCATGAACACATCATCAGCCATATAAAAAATGGCAATGGCATGTTTGGTTTTTCCGAAAACCAGGATATAAAGTACCTGATATCTTTTCACTATGAAGAAATAACCAGAACGCTGCTGAAAACTCTCCAGAGCCTCGGGATTATCGCCAATAGACTTCTTCCGAAACGGTCAGCCTGAAAGGCAACGCCCCCAGTGGTCCGAAGGGGCGCGTTTCTCTATCCGGCCGAAAGGAAAAACCCGTCAGTACAGCAAGCCGTCTTTCCCCTCGCCGATCCTATAAGTTTACCCAGGAATTTATTCCACAACCTCGCTGTAACCCTGGGCCAGTATGTTCTTCGTTTCAACAGAGGCGTTTGCATAGCTGCCTTCCTTTAGTACATTCGCTCGATACTTCAACTTCGCTGTCTCTCCGTCCGCATCGTTCGGGAACTCTTTCCTCAGTTTCAGCAAATCCACCACACCAGGATTACGATTCCACAAATATTTCAACGATCGCTCTTCTATTTTTACTGGGTTCGTCTCCGAGCCTTCCCCTATAATAGTTGAACCTGGAGTTTTCCCGTTTGCCACAGCAACGAGATATTCAGCAAACTTAGTAAAACCTTTCTTTCTATCCTCAAGCGTCTTTTCCCCGAGCTTCATCATTTTTGACAACTCCTCACCCCCTCTTATTTCACCAGACGGCGAGTGCAATATATCTCTGTTCGCGCCCGAAGTAAGGTACCACTTAATTAGATGAATACCATGGACGCAATCCTCAAACCAAACAAGCTTCAACTTCGGCAAGTTGGCTTTTCTGAGTATGAACATTAACTCTAGCATGCTCTCTGGCAGCACACTAACGTCTGCGGTCCCTTGAAAGATATATACCTGTGGTTTCACACTCGCAAAATTCAAAGGCCACTTTTCAGCTGCCACCGTTCCTTTCTTCATCGAGTTTATTGCTTTTTTCCAACTGCCGCTACGCCCTTCACCATACTCTATTCCCGGCGCATAAAGCACGACCGCCTGGAGCTTGTTTATCAGGGTTTGCTCAACGTCAATCAAACTTGAAATAATACTACCGCCTATGCTGTGTCCTACCAAAGTCACCCTCTTCCCGTCTATATCACCACTTCCAAGTATTTCCTCAATTGCGTTCTTTACCTGTAAATTCGCTTGCGCTTCTCTCGGCCTGAGGCCATTTCCGTCAAGTTCAGCAGCCTTCTTGGCTTCGCTGTATTTTTCATCATCTTTAGCAGCCGCCTCCTTCCTTTCCTTCTGTAGTTTTATTTCCTCTACAGTCAGGCTTCTTTCGTTTTCCTCTACCGCTGCTTCTTCCAAGCTCATTCCATCGCTGATCCCCATGCTGTCACAATCGCTATCGTCGAACCCCATCTCTTTCGATATAACTTGATCCAGCCCTTTCCACGTTGTCTCTTTGTACTTCGTTTTGAGATCTTCGAGTCCTGCATCCTTCGGTATTTCACCTTCTACCTCTCTGCACCCCAAGTGCCCATGGTGTGTAACCAGGGCAACTGCGACCCCCTTCGAAGTGATTTCGCACACTACTGGTAGTAACCCCGGAATGCAATTCCCTGTTTCATCAAAACACCTTTCTATGCTACTTTCAACATCGTTACCGAGATACAGCGTTCCGGAGTCATCCCCTCCATGTACAATAATCACGCATGGCACATCTTTCTTCTCAGCATCTTCTTTCCGTTTGAAGACAAAAAGCTGCAGACGAGTATTATCTGCCTCCTTTCCCACCGTTTTACATTCCATTCCGGCCAGTATCTCCCGAAGCTCCTTTTTCACGCCCTCTTTTTCGGCTCCCAAATCAGTATAATTTTCTCGTACTTTCCCATATTCCTCTATAAACATCTTTAATCTGCTCAGCTTCTCCTGGGCGTCTTTTGCTGCGCTCTCATTTTTTGCGTCAGTATCCCAGTACGTTGCATCACTTGCTATTTTCCCCAGCACGTCGGTATAGTCACCGTTTTCCGAAAATTTGATATTCGTTACATCAACTTTTTTACCTCTTTCTTCGTTATACGCGGTTATAAACGCTTCAGCCCCGGTTTTATATTCACTATACATCGAAACTTTTCCTAAGTTCTTACTAACTTTTACCATATCCAGTACAGCTTTTTCTTTCTCCCCAACCTTTTTTTCAACAACCATGGCCGAAGTTTCGTCATGATAAAACCCAGCACCGCCCAAAAGAACGCCACAAAGCGCACAACATATCGACAGTTTTTTCATGATTACTACCTTTTTTCTTGCTAAAAATACCACATTTATAATTTATGATAGTATTATTAATTTTCTATTAAAAAAAGAAAAAAATACGCCTTATAGTCCCGTGTCCAGGAGGGGGAACTCTTTCCCCTCCTTCCTCCTCGCCGTCAATTGGTCAACTTTCAGCATTTACCCCCACAACCTCGCTGTAACCCCGGGCCAGTATGTTCTTCGTTTCAACAGAGGCGTTTGCATAACTGCCTTCCCTCAGTACCCGAATTCCTCTCCTCTCCAGCTGTTTCTCGTCGCCTTCATTTCTGATTAGATAGAGCGGTCCCATGTTTCCCAGCAAATCAAGAAAACCTCGATCACGATTCCACAAAGCCTTCAACGATTCTTCTTCTATTTCTTTCGGCAGCCCTTTGGATCCCCCCCCGATAATATTTATACCAGTATCTATTCCATCACCCTTCGTCACAGCCACGAGATCTTCAACAAACTGTATAAAACCTTTCTCTCTAGCCCCACGCGTTCTTTCCGCGAGCTCGTTCATCTTCGTCCATTGTTCTTTCCGTCTTGGTTTAACTCCCAGCGAGCACAGCATATTATCCGACGCCTTCATGGTGAGGTACGATCTAATTCTATGAACGTCATGTCCGCTATCCTTGTAGCAAACAAGCTTCAACAGCGGTAAATTGGCTTCTCTGAGTATGTACATTAATTCCAGCATGCTCTCCGGCCGTACATAAGCGTCTCCGGTCCCCTGAAAGATATATACCGGCTTTGTCACACCCGCAAAATCCAAAGGCCACCCTTTTCCCGCCACTCCCTTGTCTTTCATCGAGTTTATTGCATCTTGCCAATTGCGGCCACGCGCTTTCCGAAGTACTGTCGTCGGCGAATAAAGCCCTATCGCTTTTAACCGGTTTATCAGGGGTTTTTCAAGGTCAATCAAACTCGAAATAATACCACCCCCCAGACCTTGTCCCACCAAAACTACCCTCGTTTTGTCTATATCATCTCTGGCAAGTACTTTTTCAACCGCCATCTTCACCTGAAGGTTTTCCCGCGCCTCCAATTGCTCGAGGCCATCTGCATTAATTCCTGCATCCCTCCATGCTTTGCTGCATCGTTTATAATCTCCGTACACCTCCTTCCCATCCTCCCCTGTCCCATAAGCCAACTTTAATTTTTCTTCTATACAGTCATGTAGTGCCCTCCACGTATCTTTTTCGTACTTTAAGACGAGATCGTCGATTTCCGCCTCTTTTCCTATTTTACCCTCTACCATTTTATATCCCTCAGTTCCATCGTATGTAATCAGGGCAACGGCAATCCCTTTCGAAGTAAGCGCTCTAACCATCGCTAGCAACCCAGGAATACCATCTTTCCGATCCTCAAAGTCTTTCCGATCCTCAAAGCACCTATCTATGCTTTCAGTAACCGTTCCGCCGAGTTTCCCTTCATACGATGCCTCCTGTCCATGTGCAATAACCACGCATGGCCAGCCACCTGCCGGAACACCTTTCTTCTCTTTGAAGACAAAAAGCGGCAAACACGAATTATCTTCGTTACCAGTCACTATTTCCGTCTCCATTTCCTCATAAATCCCCGTGAGATCTTTTTTAACCTCCGCTTTGCCAACCTCTAAATTTCCATAGTTTTTGCGTTCACCTGCGTACTCCACTATAAACCCATTTAATTTTCCACGTGCTATTATATTTTCTCTCATTAACTCCTTTAATCCTTCAACCAGACTATCGTCCACTTCTCCTCCCAATTCCACCATACTTATAGCTTCCCAGAACACGTTGTCCGCTTCCATCTTCTTCAACTCAGCTTCCAAATCTGTCATATTCTTCAACTCTTCTTCCAAATCTACCATCATCTTCAACCTATCTTTCGGACTCTTGGATCCCAAAACTATGTTTCCCTCTCCATCCATACCAAACTTGCCCATTTTGTATTTTCTAATATAGGACTTTGCCCCTCTATCATACTCTACACGCTTTAAAATGTTTTCAAATTTCTTACTAATTTCCACACATTTCTTCACCGTTCCCTTTCCTGCTTCCTCAGCGTTTTTTTCAACAACCATGGCCGAAGTTTCGTCATGATAAAACCCAGCGCCGCCCAAAAGAACGCTACAAAGCGCACAACATATCGACAGTTTTTTCATTATTACCACCTTTTTTCTTGCTAAAATACCACATTTATAATTTATGATAGTATCATTAATTTTCTATTAAAAAAAGAAAAAATACGCCTTATAGTCCCGTGACCAGGAGGGGGAACTCTTTCCCCTCCTTCCTCCGCGCCCTCACCGTCAATTGGTCAATTCTTCCAAATTCCGATAGTCATCCAGCAGCGTTGGATCCTCGATGCAGTCTTTGTTCACCACTTCCCTGCCATGGATGACGTTTTTCACTGCCAATTCCACTATTTTGCCATTATTAGTCTTCGGAACTCCGCGAACTTTTATAATCTTGCTCGGGACATGTCGCGGCGTCGCATTCTCCCGGATTACAGCCTTAATTTTCTTTTTCAGCTCCTCTGTCAGTTCCACGTCCTGCCTCAGCACCACGAACAGGATCACGCGCTCATCGTTATCCCATTCCTGTCCGACGGCGATGCAATCCACCACCTCCTCCACTTTCTGCACCTGGGAGTAGATTTCCGCCGTACCTATTCGCACCCCCGACGGATTCAGGACAGCGTCCGCCCGTCCAGAAATGAACACTCCTCCCTGCTCCGTCAATTCGATCCAATCTCCGTGGCACCAACATCCGTCAAACTTACCGAAATAGGCGGAAATAAGTCGTTTATTACCCTCATCTCCCCAGAACTTCAGTGGCTGGGAGGCAAATGTCGATACGCAGGTAAGCTCTCCCTGCTGCCCCACCGGCATTTCCTGTTGATCAGTTCCATAGACCTTTACGTTCATGCCCAATCCGAATCCCTGCATTTCACCCGAGTAAACCGGCGAAATTGGGTTGCCCATCACGAAGCTGGAAATAATATCGGTACCCCCAGAGAAAGAATTCAGATGAACGTCCTTTTTAATTTTATTATAGACGAAGTCGCAGGCCTCTGCGCAGAGCGGAGATCCGGTCGATCCGATGGTCCGAACGCTGTCCAGCCGATGGGTATCCATTGGGCAAACATTGCTCTTCAGTAATGTGTCCAAATACTTAGCAGACGTTCCGAAAAACGTCATTTTGCAGGAATCCGCCATGTCGAACAATATGTCTGGTTTCGGAAACAGGGGGAGCCCCTCGTACTGCAGCAGCGTAGCATCCTGCGAAAGAATGGACGTCGCCCAGTTCCACATCATCCAACTGCAGGTGGTGAAGTAGAACACTCGGTCATCTTTCCGAATGTCGCAGTGGATAAGCTGCTCCTTTTTGTGCTGCAGCAGCGTCCCCCCTGCCCCGTGCACTATGCACTTCGGAACTCCGGTGGTTCCCGAGGTAAATAATATGTATATCGGATGGCTAAACGCGAATTTCTCGAAAACCAATTCCGGAGCTTCAGCGTCACCGAGAAATTCTTTAAAGGACACAACCTCGGTCCGATTTCCCGCAGGATATCCGGCCTCGATGTAGGGAATAATGACCGTTTTCTCTATGCTTTCAACCCTTTCCACCACGCTTCTGATTTTTTCCAGATTGTTGTAGGGCTGGCCCTTATAGAAGTAACCGTCCACTGCGAAAAGCACCTTCGGTTTCACCTGGCCAAAGCGATCCAAGGCGCCGTCAATACCGAAATCCGGAGAACAGGAAGACCAAATCGCTCCGATGCTGATGGTTGCCAGAGCTGCAATGGTTGTTTCCGGCATATTGGCGACGTAGCCGCTAACCACATCCCCATTCCCGACCCCAGCTCTTCTCAGGGCTGCCGCAGTCCTCGCCACAGCTTCATACAGATCCTTCCACGTTAGAATTCGCCGAACCTTTTCCTCCCCCCAGAACACCAGCGCTGGGCCAGTATCTTTCCGCTTCAGTAGATTTTCTGCAAAATTCAGTCGAGCATCAGGAAAAAATCTGTATTCCCAAAACTTCTCGGCACCATTGCTGACACGGTCGGATCCCTTGTCGCCGACTATGTTCCCAAAATCCCAGACGCTATTCCAGAACACGCTGGTATTTTCCACGGACCATTTCCAGAGTTCCGGGAATGTCGATCCACCGAAGCCGCGCTCGCCGGCCAGTTTCATGAATCGTGCAGCATTGCTCTCTTTAATTCTCTCCTCAGAAGGAGTCCATAATAATTCATGTGCCATTTAGAATTCCCCAATTGCATTAGGTGTCACATTATACGCAAAAGGTTAATTTTCAATTAAAAACCGAAACATCAAAGGAAAACGCCGCTCCCAACCCGATGGAAACGGCGCAGCTAGGAACGACTAGCCCAGCTTATTTTCTAGTAGACTTCTTCCGAAACATGCGCTCTTTCGGTAATTTCTGCGTCGCTTCGGTGCTCGGATCCTCATGTACCACATGTACACTGCGGTCCTGCGCTCCGTATGCTCCTATAAATTCCTCG
>JAIRZD010000063.1 GCA_031267415.1 Holosporaceae bacterium | reverse complement strand
GGAATTTATAGGAGCATACGGAGCGCAGGACCGCAGTGTACATGTGGTACATGAGGATCCGAGCACCGAAGCGACGCAGAAATTACCGAAAGAGCGCATGTTTCGAAAGAAGTCTATTAAGATCCCCGGATTATCCTTTGATGGATCCCGCCGCCAGGCCAGATATGATTCTCCTCTGGAAAATGACCACCAGCAAAACAAGTGGGAGTGTAACCAGAACGCTGGCAGCCATAATCAACCCCCAGGGAAGTTCGTGTTGACTGGCTCCACTGAACAACGCCAGAGAAACCGGCACTGTCCTGGCTTGGTTGGTCAAGGTGAATGTAAGGGCAAATAAAAACTCGTTCCATGCCGCTATGAACGCCAGTAGCCCCGTGGTAACTATGGCAGGATGCAATATGGGCATAAATACCTTGGTTAAAATCGTATATTTACCGGCGCCGTCCATAATGGCGGCTTCCTCCAGCTCCTTCGGAATATTGTGCACAAAATTCGTCATGATCCAGAGGGTAAATGGGACTGTAATGATCATGTATGATATAATCAGCGCAGACTTTTCGTTGTAGATATCCAATACGCGGATTAACTCGAATAATCCGGATAAAACCGCCACATGTGGCAGTGTCGTCGCGCTCAGAGCGACTATCAACACTCTTTTCCTGCCGGGAAACCTGTGTCGTGCCAGGGGATAGGCTGCCAGCAGGCATATGGCCAAGGTCAGCAGTGACGTCGATGTTGCCACCACCGTGGAATTAAAAAACGAACAGACAAATGTCGAATCATTAAGAACGCATTTATAGTTTTCCCAGCTAATTTTCGATGGAAAAAACTCGGTGGAAAACAGGCTTGCGCTGTCCCTTAGAGAAGAAACAACCGCCCAATAGAATGGGAACAAACAGCAGGTGGCAACAAGAACGCAGAGAATGAAAAACAGCAAATTTCTCACGATTTTTTTGCATTTCCATACGTTGTTTGACCTAATCATTCCCCATTACTCCAAATCCTGAAGTTTTCTTTGATTAAACGAAACATACAACACACACAAAAAAGCAATAAAAAAAAGCAATGCGGTGGCAGCCGCCGATCCAAATCCCACATCCGCGTAGTCCACCAGATGTCGCCGGGCATATACAGACATGGTGGCATTCGCATTATTGCCACTGCTTAATATGTATACCAGATCAAATATGCGGATAGCATCCAACGCCCTAAAAATCACCGATACGATTATCGTGGGTTTCATTATCGGTAGTATGATGGATTTGAAGATCTTTCTAAATGGAACGCCATCCACAGCCGCCGCTTCGAAACAATCCTGGGGCATGGCCTGCAATCCAGCCAGCAACAGCAGCGCCATATAGGGCGTTGTCTTCCAAACTTCCACCACTATCATGGATGTAATACTGAGAGACGTGGAGGCTATCCAGGGTATCGGTGCATCAATTATGGATACCCGCATCAGCAGTTCGTTAATTATGCCGTAGACGTCATTCAGCATCCAGGCCCAGATACGGGACGAAACTATGGTGGGAATGGTCCAGGGAACAAGAACGATGGCCCGCATCCATCCTCTTCCTCTGAAATTTTGGTGCAAAATAAGGGCAACCATCATGCCAAAAATAGTCTCCAGAGGAACTGATATGCCGGCTATCAGAAACGTATTACGCACCGCCTTCCACCAATCCCGATCCCGAGCCAGTGACAAAAAATTGTCAACACCAATGAAACTTGCCCCACTCAGATGATCCAAGGTTGCGTTGGTAAAACTAAAAAAAACTGTTCTCAGCAGTGGCCAGCCGGCGCACAGAGCCAGCACCGACAAACACGGAGCCAAAAACAACCAGTTAGAAAAATCGACATTCTGCCGTTTTTTTATCTTCTGCAGATCGCAAAACTCCATCTAAAGCCCTGAAAAAATCAACCCTTTTGGGGAAAAGCAAACGCGCCCTTTAATATACTCTTAAAGAATCCGTCTTGACCAGCGCTATTTTCCTTTTCGGAAGCTTCCGGGGCGTTTTGCTTGCTCGGCACCCTGGCAGGCTGCGACAAAAGGCTATTAAGTTTCTCATTCAGACGTTTCAGCGAACGTCCAGGATCGTATTCCGCATTTCTATCCTCCAGACTGTCCATAAGCATAATATTAACCACGTTATATATCTCCGAACTGGCCTTCTGATAGTTTGTATGGAAGTATTTGCTGGGTCTAGATACAGCGTTCAGCAGCATATTCTTCATGCTGACCACAAATGGATTCGTTCTTTCGATATCACAATCGGAGTATAAACTTTTAAACGTCGGCAGATATGCAAAATTCACGCGAATCTTCTGCTGTTCTTTGCTGGATATGAATCTCGCCAAATCCGCGGCCAGCTCCTTATGCTTCGAATATTTCGACACCGCCACAAACCATCCACCCAGACAACCGGATTCCTTGCCACCATTGGCGCTCGGAGGAATAACCATTACGCCTATTTTACCAGAAACAGCCGTCGATGGATCGTTCATGAGCGCATAGGCGTAGGGCCAATTCCTCATGAAAACCGCATTGCCGGATTGAAACATTCCGCGTGCATCTTCCTCGGAATAATTGAGAACACTGCTGCTCATGATGTTTCTGATACACTTCACTAAGAATTCAATGGCACGTATGCCCTGCGGTGAATTAACCTCGGCTTTGCCGGCCTTCACTATTGTTCCACCAAAGGCATCCAAAAGCTCGGCAAAATTACACGTTAGGATCTCAAACGCCTTTGCTTGATACACCAAACCATAAAAGCGATTTTTCTTTGCCTCATCTTTGCGCTCTTCATTTTGGATGTAGAGGGCCGTTTCATACAGCTCTTCCAGCGTTTCAGGCACTTTTTTGTTATATTTTTCCAGCAAATCGCGCCGGTAATACATAACTCCGCAATCCGCATACATTGGCAGAGCTATGATTCGACCATCGTTGTCCAGCATATTTTCCCGGATTACGTCAAAATAATCCGATTGGTCGATATCTTGGCAATATTCATCCAGCGGCTGCCAATAATCGGAGAAAGAGTTCAGCCAGGCGATATCCGCCTGCAGTACGTCGATGTCAAAACTTCCGGCGCCAAACCACTGTTTATATAGGGCATAACATTCACTGCTGGAGTGTGGCAGTATTATTACATCCACTGTGTGCTCTCCATTGTGTTTTTTCATCCATGCGTCCAGTGCTTTACGCACCAGATCCATCTCGCAGCCCTTTGATCTATAGGCCAGCCTGATCGTATCAGCCGACACAGGCGCCATCGAGCCCCACGAAAACGCCATCGCAGCAGCAAAAAACACCGTTTTTTTCAATAAATTAAAGCGCTTAACTGTCATTTTTTTCATGGCTCTTCGGCAAATCAAGACAAATATGCAGCTCCTTCAGCTGCCTGGTGGAAACGTTCGACGGAGCATTCATCATCAGGTCCCGGGCTTGCTGGTTTAGTGGAAATGGGATGACTTCACGAATATTAGGCTCATCCGCAATCAACATCACCATTCGATCAATGCCAGGAGCGCAGCCGCCGTGGGGAGGAGCCCCGTAGCGGAAGGCCTCAAACATTCCTCGGAATTTTTCCCTGGTCACCTCCGGTGGATATCCTGCTATTTCAAACGCCTTCAGCATGATGTCCGGATCATGATTGCGGATGGCGCCGCTGGACAGCTCAATACCATTACAGACTATATCGTACTGATATGCTTTTATTTCCAGTGGGTTCATTTGCAAAAGCGCGTCCATCCCTCCCTGCGGCATGGAAAATGGATTGTGGGAAAAATCAATTTTGCCGGTATCCTCATTCAATTCATACATTGGAAAATCAACTATCCAGCAGAATTCGAATCCACCAGAGCATAGGCCAAGATCAATCCCCAACTTTTGGCGCAGCAGACCAGAAATTTTTTCCGCCCTTGCCTTTTGATCGCAAATAAAAAATACCACGCCGCTGCTGGGAATGCGCGATAAATCTTCCGTGCATCCCGCCGCCTGGCCATCATCAACGGTAATCGAAAAAGTCCTCTGCCAAATGGCGTATAGTTGATCCGGCGTCAGGAATTTCGCTATTGGTCCCCTGGCATCCTCGTTATTGTAGATTATGTAGCCCAGTCCAGGCATTTCCTGCTCCTTGGCCCAGTCGCCCAGCCTATCGAAGAAGCTGCGCGGTTGTTTTTCGGCTCCGACGACCGCTATGGCCCGCACCACAGCTCCATTTTTTATGGCATCCGCAAAGGCTGCAAAGGATGATTTTGCGAATATATCCTTCACTTCGCTTATTAATAGTGGATTTCTCAGATCCGGCTTGTCGCTGCCATAGCGCAGCATAGCAACATCGTAGGGAATTCTGCGAAATGGATACGGAGAAACCTTTTTGCCGGAATATTCCCTAAATATCTCGTATATAACCGGTTCTATGGCAGAAAACACATCATCCTGCGTCACAAACGACATTTCGAAGTCCAGCTGATAAAATTCGCCGGGAGATCGATCGGCCCGGCTATCCTCATCCCTAAAACACGGGGCGACCTGGAAGTATTTGTCGAAACCAGCAACCATGAGCAGCTGCTTGAACTGCTGCGGCGCCTGCGGCAGGGCATAGAACTGTCCAGGATGCAGTCGACTCGGCACCAAGAAATCCCTCGCCCCCTCCGGAGAACTGGCAGTTAAAATAGGAGTATTTATCTCCAGGAAACCAATGCGCCTCATTTTATCCCGCAGGCTGGCAATTATATTTGATCGCAGCACTATGTTGCGGTGAATCTTTTCTCTTCTGAGATCCAAAAATCGGTATTTTAGTCGATTTTCCTCGGAGGTATCAGAGGTGCTGCCAATTGACAACGGCACAGATTCCACAAACGACAGCACCGTGAAATTCTCTATTTTTATCTCAATCATGCCGGTGGAATTGCCTTCGTTGATAGTATCGGGGCTTCTCTCAAGAACGGTTCCCTCGATTTTTACTATGCACTCCAGCCTAATTTTCTCAATATCCGGAAAGACGCTGCAGGCAGAATCGGCCACACACTGGGTTATGCCATAGTGATCCCGCAGGTCTATAAATAACAAATTACCGTGATCTCTTTTTTTATGCACCCAGCCGGACAATACGACAGAGCTACCCACATTCTCTTTCTTCAACTCACCGCAATTATGTGTTCTATAGATATTCATATTCAACCTTGACTAGATTTTGAGACCAGTTCTGGTGCCCGTGGAGGGACTCGAACCCCCACGCCCAAAAAAGGCTGCAGATTTTAAGTCTGCTGCGTCTACCATTCCGCCACACGGGCAATACCAGCGAAAACCTACCACCAAATTGTTCCTATATCAATACTGTAAACTGCCCCGGCACCGTAGCTTTTATCACTCCACCATAGGCACATATCAGCATTGTATCGCTGTTTAATATGGGCCCCGGCTTGAGCAGCACCGTTGGTTTCATCGGAAGCCAGGTCCCGGCCGGAGTCGGGATGCAGGGCCCCGGGGTCAGTATGCCGAGTGCCGCCGCCGTCAATGCCGCCGTAGCCGGATTTAGTACGCTCATGCATACGCCAAACGGTACTATGTTCAAAAACGGCACGCAGTCCACTATGCTCCCGAAAGGTCCCGTCGTCGCCATGGTCATGCAGGCCGGCAAAACCGTCAATGGAGTTGGGGCGACTCCCATCGGACACGTAAGCAACGCTGTGCTGCACATCCCAATTCCCACTACACCTCCTCCCGCGAAACCAAGTGGCCGTCGGCATCGTATTTGTCCACATAACCATATGGGACGCCATCCTCAAAGCATGATATCTGCATGACATTCCCGTTGGGGAAATATCTGGTGATGACCCCATCCAGCGCGTCATTTTTATAGCAGGATTGCTCCAACACAACACCATCCGGATAAAAAGAAACACAATCTCCATTCAGGGCTCCGGACACATATTTGGCTTCCCGGATTACATTGCCCATACTGTCAAAGGAAGTAAAATCACCCTCAAATACCCCGCATTTAAAATTGGCGACGCCAACCCGGATGCCGTTGGAAAAGTATGTTACTTCGCCATCCTGTACACCATCTTTAAATATTGTATTCATAAGCGGTTTTTCGGAAAGATAGAACTCTGCCGGCCCGTTCAAGATGCCATTCTCGTAGCGTAGCCGATGGGTTAATTTCCCTTCATCGTCATAAATTAGCGTTTCTCCGTGGGGAACTCCGTCTTTCATGTTTATGCTTTTTATTAGCACCCCATTGTCATTTTTAATTTCGACCACTGAACCGGAACTCTGGTCATCATTGTTTTTAGCGCCCGATTCGTCGTTCATCTTTTTTCATCCTGAATGCAATGGTGCGATCGGAGGGAATTGAACCCACGACCCCGAGATTAGGAATCTCGTGCTCTATCCAACTGAGCTACGACCGCAAGTGCCGCCAATACAAGTTACCTAACGGCGGGCATTTTTTTTTCTTCCAGAGCTAATGATTTGGTGGCCATAGCCTCGGCGTCCAGGACCATGGCTTCCCTTCTCATTTTCCCAACCACCAGTCCGGTACCGGCCGGAATTAGCCGTCCAACCAGCACGTTTTCCTTGAGTCCGCTTAGGCGATCTACCCGACCAGTTATGGCAGCCTCTGTCAATACCCGGGTGGTTTCCTGGAACGAAGCAGCTGATATGAAAGACCTGGTCTGGAGAGATGCTTTGGTAATACCCTGCAGCACCGGATAAGCAACCGCCGGCATTCCGCCTTCCTTTATAACCCGATTATTCTCCTCTTCAAAATCTAGGCGATCTATCTGCTCCTCCATCAGGAATATCGTATCCCCAGGATCAGAAACTTTTACCTTTTGAAGCATTTGACGCAGTACGATTTCTATATGCTTATCATTGATTTTAACACCCTGGAGCCGATAAACATCCTGAATTTCGTTGATGAGGTAATCCGCCAAAGCTTCCACACCCAAAACCCGTAGGATATCGTGTGGAGCTTTGTTACCTTCTATCAAGATATCCCCTTTGGCAACAACATCCCCTTCCTTGACGGCCGCCTGCCTCCACTTTGGCACCAGATACTCGACAGGATTCACGGTTTCATCATCTGGATGCACTATAACGCGTCTTTTTCCTTTGTAATCCTTACCGAATTCTATCCGCCCATCATATTCACTGATGATGGATGCATCCTTCGGTATTCTAGCTTCAAATAGCTCCGAAACCCTCGGAAGACCACCAGTTATGTCTTTGGTTTTGGATGTTTCCCGCGGAATACGGGCCAAAATATCCCCAACACTCACTCGGCTACCGTTTTTAACAGCAATGATGGCATTGGCCGCCAATGGATAACGAATCTCCTGTCCGTTCGGCAGCACCAGTGGCTTGCCATTTTCGTCCTCTAATATAATACGAGGCTTTAGATCTGCATACCTGGCCTGTTGCCGCCAATCCGATACCACATAGGTGGATACACCCGTAGATTCATCAAGAGATTCGCGCAACGAAATCCCATCCAGAAGATCCACATAGCGCACGGTGCCGTGTTTCTCAGTCAGAACCGGCAATGTAAACTGATCCCAGTCGGCCAATTTTGCTCCCTTTGTTACGCGGCCGCCGTCCTCCACGTAAAGTCTTGATCCAAAAGGCAATTTGTATATGGCCCTTTCTTTGCCCTTCTCGTCAAGAATAACGACTTCCGCATTTCGATTCATTACGATACGGTGCCCGCTGCTATTTGACACGGTTTTCCCGTTTCGTATGGCGATCACGCCTTCATAGGTGGCGTCCACAGACGATAACTCCGACACTTTTTGGGCTGTGCCACCAATGTGAAACGTACGCATGGTAAGCTGGGTACCTGGTTCTCCGATGGACTGGGCAGCGATAACTCCCACCGCTTCGCCTATGCTCACTTTTATGCCCCGCGCCAAATCTCTTCCGTAGCAGCTGGCACAGATGCCATCCTTGCATTCACAGGTCAACACAGATCTAATGCGCACCTCGTTTATGCCGGCATCCTCAATGCGTTTTACAATTTTTTCGTCCACCAGATCGCCGGCGTTCGCGATGACTGGCCCGCCGGACGGATCCGGCACGTTCTCCACCATTGTTCGACCCAAAACTCTTTCGGAAAGAGAGGCGATGACGTCGCCACCGGAAATTATGTCCCGGATAACGATTCCATTCTTCGTACCACAGTCCTCGCAGACGATGACACAATCCTGGGCCACATCTACCAAACGACGCGTAAGATACCCGGAGTTGGCGGTTTTTAGCGCAATGTCGGCCATGCCTTTTCGGGCTCCATGGGTGGAAGTGAAATATTCCAGAACCGTCAGCCCCTCTTTGAAGTTTGAAATAATCGGCGTTTCGATGATTTCGCCGGAAGGCTTGGCCATGAGCCCGCGCATACCGGCCACCTGTCTCATTTGTGTGACTGATCCACGGGCTCCGGAATGAGCCATCATGTAGACGGAGTTGATGGGAACCCCCTTTTCTACCCGGGATATTTGTTTCATCATGGCGTCGGCTACCTTGTCACCGCAGACGGACCAGGCGTCAACAACTTTGTTGTACCTTTCACCGGCGGTAATTAGGCCGTCCATGTATTGCCTTTCGTATTCGAAAACGGCTTTCCGCGTGTCGGCAACGATTTCCTTCTTGTTATCAGGCACTACCATATCGTCTTTACCGTAGGAAATACCGGATTTCGTGGAATAATAAAACCCTAAATCCTTCAACCGATCCGAGAAAATTACGGAACTTTTCTGACCGCACACCCGATAGACAGTCTCCACGATGGCAGCCGCCTCTTTATTTGTCATTAATTTGTTAACCATCGCGAAATTAATTTCTGGATGCTTCGGCAGCAACTGGGATAAAATCATGCGTCCAGGAGTCGTATCTACGGTGGAAGCTTTGTAGAGGCCGTTCGGCTGAATCTGATGATAGCGAGCCTTTATTTTGGCATGAAGACTCACAATCCCCAGCTGAAGAGCATGCTCTATTTCCCCAATGGATGAAAAAATCATACCATCGCCGATCTCGCCAGCCTTTTCAATTGTAAGGTAATAGATCCCCAGAGTTATATCCTTGGTGGGAAGAATGATTGGGCGACCGCTGGAGGGGCTCAATATATTGTTGGTGGACATCATAAGAACGCGGGATTCCAATTGGGATTCCAAAGACAGCGGCACATGTACAGCCATCTGGTCTCCATCGAAATCCGCGTTGAAGGCTGTACAAACCAGCGGATGCAATTTTATGGCCTTTCCCTCCACCAGCACCGGCTCGAAAGCCTGAATACCAAGTCGATGCAGCGTTGGGGCACGGTTCAATAGTACGGGATGCTCTTTTATTACTTCTTCCAGAATATCCCACACCTCCGGACGCTCTTTCTCCACCATTCGTTTGGCTGCCTTCAGGGTGGTAGCCAAGCCATAGCGCTCCAACCGCGAATAAATAAACGGCTGGAACAATTCCAGTGCCATTTTCTTGGGAATACCGCATTGATGCAATTTCAGTTCTGGACCGACAACAATCACCGATCGGCCGGAATAATCCACACGCTTACCCAGAAGATTTTGACGAAAACGTCCCTGTTTGCCTCGTAGCATGTCAGATAGCGACTTCAGCGGCCTTTTACCACTGCCGGTGATGACCCTGCCACGACGACCATTGTCAAACAAAGCATCCACAGCCTCCTGGAGCATTCGTTTTTCATTTTTTACGATAATTTCCGGCGCCCTCAGCTCCTGCAATCTTTTTAGGCGATTATTCCTGTTAATTACCCTTCTGTATAGGTCATTTAGATCCGAAGTGGCGAATCTTCCTCCGTCCAGCGGAACCAGAGGCCGCAACTCCGGCGGAATTACCGGAATACAATGCATAATCATCCACTCGGGACGAGTTTCAGAAATCAAAAACGACTCTATAAGTTTGAGCCGCTTTACCAGACGCCGCCGCTTCAGGTCCGAGGTAACAGACTTTAAATCCAGCCGCAGTCTTTCCTTTTCTCCCTTGAGGTCTAGGCTGGCTAACATGACATGTAAAGCCTCTGCGCCAATCCCGGCCGAAAAAGCATCCTCGCCGTAGTCATCCTGGGCCTTGAAATATTCGTCCTCCGTCAGCAATTGATATTGCTTCATCGGAGTCATGCCTGGGTCCGTAACCACATAATCTTCAAAATACAATATGCGATCCATTTCACTGGAGGTAATATCCAGCAGGAGAGCTATTCGACTTGGGGGAGATTTTGCAAACCAAATGTGAGCCACCGGAGATGCCAACTCGATGTGTCCCATGCGTTCCCGACGCACTTTGGAGAGCGTTACCTCAACTCCGCATTTTTCGCATACTATGCCTCGATATTTCATGCGCTTGTATTTGCCGCAAAGACATTCGTAGTCCTTTACGGGACCAAAAATACGGGAACAAAATAAGCCATCTTTTTCTGGCTTAAATGTCCTATAGTTAATTGTTTCCGGTTTTTTCACCTCGCCAAATGACCAGGACCGTATGCGATCTGGACTAGAAATTGAAATCCGGATGGAGTCAAAATTATTCAAGTCGCTGATTTGTCCTAAAACTTTCTGCAGCTGATTCGGCATTAAATTCTCCTATATTCCATCGTCAGGTTTCGGTTCAACTAAATCCTGCTGAAATTCAAAATTCAGCCCCAAACCGCACAACTCTTTCATTAATACGTTAAAGGACTCCGGAATTCCGGGAACTATGTTCTCGTCTCCTCGGATGATGGACTCGTAGGCCTTGGTCCGGCCGGTAACGTCGTCGGATTTTACGGTTAGGATTTCCTGAAGAGTATAGGCGGCACCGTAGGCTTGCAGCGCCCAGACCTCCATTTCTCCAAATCTCTGACCACCGAATTGCGCTTTTCCACCAAGAGGCTGCTGCGTAACAAGACTATAAGGACCTATGGAGCGGGCGTGGATCTTATCGTCCACCATGTGGTGTAATTTAAGCATGTATATACACCCCACCGTAACCTTGCGATCAAATGGCTCTCCGCTACGTCCGTCTATCAGTGTAACCTGCCCCGAACCATCAAGTCCTGCCTGCTGCAATGATTGCACTATTTCCGGCTCCCGGGCGCCGTCGAACACCGGAGTGGACACTGGAACGCCATTCACGAGATTAGAAGACATCTCTGCTATCTCATAGTCGGACAGTGCATCTATTTCATTCATCTCGCTGTCAGTATTATATATATCCTTCAATTGGGTCCGCAGATTTTTCATCAATTCGATATCTGATCTGGTGGTGTTGATAATTTTTTTGATGATCCCACCCAGGCCCTTGGCAGCCCAGCCAAGATGCGTCTCTAAAATTTGCCCAACGTTCATGCGGGACGTTACGCCCAGCGGATTTAATATGATATCCAGCGGCGTACCGTCCTCCAGATGCGGCATATCCTCCACCGGTAGAATTTTCGAGACGATGCCTTTGTTGCCGTGTCTGCCGGCTAATTTATCTCCAGGCTGAAGTTTTCTCTTGTCCGCCACATAAATTCTTACCATTTTAAGAACGCCAGGAGCCAGCTCATCACCTTTGCGGAGCTTTTCCACTCTCTCTTCGAAAGATTTCTGGAGCTTCGCCAGCAGCGTGCTGAAGTTGCTACCAAGGTTTGCCACATCGTAGGCAACCGCCTTGTCGGAAACTGCTATCTGTCGCCATTGGCCACGCGTCATGGAACCGAGATAATCTTCGCTAATCCGCGCCTCCCGGCATTTTACGGGAGCGCTGGTTACCTCCTGATCCAAGAGCATATCATGCAGTCGACGATAGTAGACGTCCTCGATGATTTTCCTCTCCACGTCAAGATCGTTCTTGTAGGCCTCTATTTCCTTCTGTTCTATGGCCATCGCTCTTTCATCTTTTTCTATGCCACTGCGCGAAAAGATTTTTACGTCCACCACCGTTCCGCTCACCCCGGGCGGAACTCTCAACGAAGAATCTTTAACGTCGGCGGCCCTTTCCCCAAAGATCGCCCGCAGCAGCTTTTCTTCCGGTGTCATGGCCGACTCCCCTTTGGGAGTAACTTTTCCCACCAAAACATCGCCAGCCTGCACTTTTGCGCCAATGTGAACGATGCCAGCCTCGTCGATGTTGCGGAGAACGTCATCCGAAACATTCGGGATGTCGCGGGTGATCTCTTCGTTACCCAGCTTTGTATCCCTCGCCATGATTTCAAATTCTTCGATGTGAACGGAGGTAAAATAGTCCTCCTGCACCAGCCGTTCGGAAATTATGATGGCGTCTTCGAAGGTATAGCCATGCCAGGGCATGAATCCCACCAACACGTTCTGCCCCAGGGCCAATTCGCCGATATCGGTGCCAGCACCATCCGCTATAATATCTCCTTTTTTTACCACATCGCCGCTGCGCACCAGGGGTTTTTGGTTCAAACATGTGCTGTGGTTTGAGCGTTTATATTTTCTGAGATTGTAGATATCCACTCCCACATTGGCATCGTTGCCGGCGGCCCGCACAACTATACGATTCGCATCCACCTGGTCCACAATACCATCGTTTTTTGCGGAGACCACCACGCCGGAATCAGCCGCCACCACCATTTCCATGCCAGTACCCACCAGCGGAGCCTGGGCACGAAGAAGTGGAACCGCCTGCCGCTGCATGTTTGCCCCCATGAGAGCTCGGCTAGCGTCATCGTTCTCCAAAAATGGAATCAGCACCGCCGCAATGGAAATTGTCTGCTTCGGAGAAACATCCATATAATCTATGGATTCGGATGAAACATTGACAAAGTCGCCGCTTTTTCGGCATATTACCAGCTCTTCTTGAAACTCCCCATCCGGCGAAAGAAGTGCGTTCGCCTGGGCGATTGTATACTTTTCCTCTTCTGCAGCCGAAAGATATTCCACCACATCGGTAACCCTGCCGGCATCGACCCTTCGATAGGGCGTTTCTATGAATCCATAGCGATTTATCCTGGCAAACACCGCCAGAGAATTTATAAGGCCAATATTTTGCCCTTCCGGAGTTTCGATTGGACAGATACGCCCATAGTGGGTGGTATGTACGTCTCGCACGTCAAATCCCGCCCTATCCCGGGTTAATCCGCCGGGACCCAGAGCGGAAATGCGTCTTTTATGGGTAATTTCCGCCAGAGGATTCGTCTGATCCATGAATTGGGAAAGCTGAGACAGTCCGAAAAACTCCCGGATGGCCGACGAAACCGGTTTTGCGTTTATTATGTCGTTTGGAACAGCGTTTTCGATATCAATTGAGCCTATGCGTTCCTTTATGGCCCGTTCCATGCGAACCAATCCCATCCTGAACTGGTTCTCCAGCAATTCTCCGACAGATCTAACACGCCTATTGGCCAAATTATCGATGTCATCGACGGTGCCCACGCCATCCTTCAGTTGATGTAATATGCGCACCATCCGCAGGATATCGTCTTTGGTAAGCACGCCTAGAGTTTCCGGCTTGTTAACGCCTATCCTCTCGTTGATCTTTACACGACCAACGGCTGACAAATCGTAGCGATCCTTGTTGAAGAATAAATTGAAAAAAATCTCCTGCGCGCTATCAACGGTTGGAGGCTCCCCGGGGCGCATCACCTTAAACAGCTCCGTCAGCGCATCTTCGCGATTGTTGCATTTGTCGACGGCAAGCGTGTTTCTTATGTACCCGCCAACCTCGGTATAATCAATGCGCAATACGGAAAATTCTTCATTGCATTCAATAATTTTGGCGATTAATGCCTCGGTTAACTCATCCCCTGCTTCGGCGATAACTATTCCGTTGTTCGGATCGATGATGTCCAGAGCATTATATTTTCCAATCAGATCATCCGCAAAAACAATTATTTCTTCCAGACCATCGTCTTTTAACTTATTAGCCACGCGGGAGGTGATTTTCTCACCGGCTGCGACCATAACATTGCCGGTTTTGGCATCAAGAAGATCTTTTTCCAGCCGAATCCCTTTCCAATACTCGGGATCATAGTTGATGTAAAGCATCCCCTTTTTGTTGTGCTTTACCTCATAGCTATCGTAGAAATACGAAAGGATTTCTTCCCGATCCATGCCATGAATTTCGGACAATGGAAAGTTTTTCCCGGGATTCTCCAGCCTTGCCTGCTCCGTTTTTGCCGAATCAAGCGCCATCAGGAGAGTAGTAGCCAATATTTTTCTTTTGCGATCTATGCGGATATATACCAGATCCTTGGCATCAAATTCAAAATCCAACCAGGCCCCCTTGTAGGGAATTACGTGGGCCGAAAATAAATATTTGCCGGAAGCGTGGGTTTTCCCGTTATCGTGGTCGAAAAACACCCCGGGCGACCGCTGCATCTGAGATACAACAACCCTCTCTGCACCGTTAACTATAAAGGTCCCATCCCGGGTCATGAGTGGAAGGTCGCAAATGTAGACGTCCTGCTCTTTTATATCGTTGACGACTCTTTCGCCGCTATCTTCGTCGGTGCACCAAATAATGAGGCGAAAAACGGCCCGCAGCGAAGCTGCAAACGTCAATCCACGACCGCGGGATTCATCCTCCGTATACTTCGGTTCGTCCAGATGATAACCGCAAAAATCAATCTGCACCCGACCAGTGGAATCACTAATGGGAAAAGAATCATTGAAAGCTTCCAGCAGACCAATGTCACTCCGCAGATGGTCAGCCTTTTCCGGAGACAGGAAACTTTCGTAGGACGCCCGCTGAAGCTCAATAAGGTTAGGAAGAACCGCCACCTCCCGAATACGACCAAAATTCTTTCTGAATCTTTTGCGCTCAGTGAACGTTCTGACCATGGAGAAACCTCAGTAAAATTAATAGCAAAATACAAAAAAAACCATCGCCAAAACTGGCGATGTTCCGGCATCCGAACACACTAGGATCCGGATCAAAAACCACACTCCCACCGACTGCGGAAACAGCAACGCCGGCGAACCGCCGCCTCTAGGACGATCCGCACCAACCAACGAGGCTCCAGCCAAGTCACGCCGCCGAACTACTTTTTTCGTCAACTTTTTTCTCGATGACTCTTTTTATCTTCCTAAATTTTCCCGAAAGAAGTTCTTCCGAAGATTTTAGCAAATAGGCGTCTAACCCACCATTTTTTTCCACAGAACGCACAGCGCTGGCCGATAATCTGACCCTCACCCGCGTTCCCAGCATATCACTAAAAAATGACACCTTTTGGAGATTTGGCACAAATCTCCTTCGAGTTTTGTTGTT
>JAIRZD010000062.1 GCA_031267415.1 Holosporaceae bacterium | reverse complement strand
ATTTCTGCGTCGCTTCGGTGCTCGGATCCTCATGTACCACATGTACACTGCGGTCCTGCGCTCCGTATGCTCCTATAAATTCCTCGAAATATCTTTGTTTCGAAAGAAGTCTAATATACTGCTCGGACATTGCTGAAATTTCAGTTGACTTATTTCCCCGAAGATGTATTATTTTTGTATTGCCGCGTTGCTCATGGGCCTGTAGTTCAGCGGTTAGAACCCTCCGCTCATAACGGAGTTGTCGTAAGTTCGAGTCTTACCGGGCCCACCATTCTTACTTTACTCTAGGTGAGAGAACCATGGGCTTCAATTGCGGGATAGTGGGGCTACCTAATGTGGGAAAGTCCACTTTGTTCAATGCCTTAACCCAGACTGCCGCCGCCCAGGCAATGAATTATCCATTTTGCACTCTGGAACCAAATGTGGGAGTGGTTGGGGTGCCAGATCTGCGACTGCTTAAATTGGCCAGCATGGCTAAAAGCGCAAAAATAATTCCCTCACAACTGGAAATAGTCGACATTGCTGGTCTTGTAAAAGGAGCCAGCAACGGAGAGGGGCTTGGCAATCAATTTTTGGGACATATAAGGGGTACCGACGCCATTCTGCAGGTGGTGCGTTGTTTTGAAGACCCGGACATTACCCACGTGCACGGCAGCGTAGATCCTCTGAGAGACATCGCCGTCGTAGAAATGGAACTCATGTTGGCAGATTTGGAAAGCCTGAAAAAAAAAGAAGCGGCGATTTCTAAAAAGGCGAATGCGGAACCGGGAGCGAAATCTTTTCTGACCAAAGCATTGGACTGGCTAGAAGGCGGAAATATGCTGCGGCAGCTGGAACTAGGCACCGAGGAATTAGCATTTGCCGCCACGCTGCATCCCATAACCGCAAAACCGATTCTCTACGTCTGCAATGTGGGGGAATCTGATGTTGCCAATGGCAATCAACTGACGAAAATAGTCGGGGAATTTGCCCGCGACCGGGATTCCCGGTGTACCGTCGTCTCGGCGGCCATAGAGGCAGAAATCGCTGTTATGAATGACGAAGCCGAAAAAAATGAGTACATAGCCTCTCTCGGATTGGCGGAATCCGGATTGGCTCGGGTAATCCGCAACGGCCACGATCTGCTAAATTTGATAACATTTTTTACCGTTGGCCCACAGGAAGCTCGCGCCTGGACAGTATCCCGGGGAGCAAAAGCTCCGGTCGCCGCCGGCGTAATCCACACAGATTTCGAAAGGGGCTTCATTTGTGCCGAGACCATAGCCTACGACGACTATGTTACCTGCGGAGGAGAGTCCGGCGCAAAATCAGTCGGGAAAATGCGTCTCGAGGGTAAAGAGTATGTCGTTCAGGACGGCGATGTCTTCCATTTTCGCTTCAATGTATAGATTTTGCTTCAATGTATAGGCTGTTACCCCGGGGTAGGAAAAAACGTTACTCGCCCTCTTTGGCAAGCCTCTTATTCCTTATATGTTCTTGAAATGTTTTGGAAAATACGTGCATTTTATTGCGACCAAGGACGAAAAACAGATAGTCCGTGGCCGCCGGATGCAGCACGGCAATTATGCTCATCGGCCCAGGATTACTTATGGGAGTAGGTGGCAGGCCATGGTGCTGGTATGTATTGTGAGGTGAATTCGTTTGCAGATCCAGGAGTGTCAATTTCCTCCCCAGGGGCCAGCCATGCTTTAGAGAATAAATTACCGTTGGACATGATTGGAGCTTCATGTTTTGCCGCAGACGATTCAAAAATACACCGGCGACCTGCTGCCGCTCACAGCTGGTCTCTTTTTCCACTATGGAGGCTAGCGTAATCACTTCCATCGGAGTTTTTAGAAAGCAGCCGGCCGACCTCCTGGGCCATTCCCGTCGGATGAATCGCAGCAGCGCCTTCTGTGCCAGTTTGATAATGTGCTGCCGGGTCGTGGGATACTTAAATAGATAGGTATCCGGCAACAGAGATCCCTCCATCGGCAGCTGGGTGACCGTTCCCAGTAGGAATTTGTTTTTATCAAGTCGCTCCATCACCTGCGCCACCGAAAATCCTTCCGGAATGGTGATTTTATGCATCACCGTCTGACCGCTGGACAGTATCTTTAGGGCTCCCATCAGCGATACCCCCGCCGGAAGTTCATATTCTCCGGATTTCAGGGTAAATCCCAGGCATTTCATCAAATAAATGGTTGCGTTGGCTAGAAATACGTTGGGAGCAATGCCCAGGTCCACCAATTGACGCGCCAAGCGAGAGCTTTGCTCTGCCCGCTCCAGGATAACATTTTCTTCTGAAACATAGGACGTCGGGCTGTAAATCAAATAGGAAAAACCCAATCCAAGCGCCAGAAAACTTCCCAGCACCCCGATTGCAAAATACAGGAACCTACGGCGAAAATTCACTTCCACAACATCTGTGCTCCAGCAACGGTCTCTCTAATCTCATCTACCATAATCCATCGGCAAGTCAAGCGCTTTATTAGACTTCTTTCGAAACAAAGATATTTCGAGGAATTTATAGGAGCATACGGAGCGCAGGACCGCAGTGTACATGTGGTACATGAGGATCCGAGCACCGAAGCGACGCAGAAATTA
>JAIRZD010000061.1 GCA_031267415.1 Holosporaceae bacterium | reverse complement strand
AATTTCTGCGTCGCTTCGGTGCTCGGATCCTCATGTACCACATGTACACTGCGGTCCTGCGCTCCGTATGCTCCTATAAATTCCTCGAAATATCTTTGTTTCGAAAGAAGTCTAATAGACTTCTTTTTCGGGACGTCTAGGCATTGCCGTGCACATCCATGAATAGATTCGTCTGGAATCCTATTTTCAGCAGAGCTTTGCTCCATTTGTCGACCTTCGGATCTCCAAAAATCAGAGCTTCGTCCGCTTCAATGGGAATCCAGTAGCTGGAAGCGACCTCGTTTTCCAGTTGATCCGGATCCCAGAGACAGCACCCCATGCAAAGTATTTTTTTCTCTGGTCCATGACCGCTGGAGCTTATAAGTCGAATTATGTCGGCGTTTATGGTCAAAGCTACGTTATTGCTGATTACCGTGCTTTCGGAAGCCAAATAATCGTCAGAATGTAGTATAAAGCAGCGATTTATTTCCTCAGCGCCCCCAAAATACGTATCGAAATTCTCAAAGCCACTGGAGCTTATGTTTAGCTTATCAAAAATATCCTTGATGCTCGTGTTGGGAATCAGCTTGTTTACAACGATCCCCATGGCTCCGCTCTTGTCATGGCTGCAAATGTAAACCATGGACTTGTTCAGGTATTCATTGGAAATAGACGGCGTAGACAGCAGTATTTTTCCCACTAAGTTATGTATATCGCTACATTTATTGCTCATTTGCATCACCAAAGTTATAATAGCGATGCTACATGTCTGCGGTTAAAATTTTACTAATATGCAAGTCCAATTCGAAAAAACTATTCCGATTTTTTGGGGAACGCTGGAAAAGGAAAGCTTTTCCCGCTATGTCCTGGCGCTTTATTTTGTTCACCCTTCGTCGTAAAGTATCTTTCTCCGGCGCCACAATTATTGGACACTCCATAACCTGCTCGAATTCTTGCAATATTCCGATGGCTGCTGTATCCTCCTCACCACTATTATGTATCTGCAGATGGAGACGGAGAAAAAAATGGCTGCGCCGACGAAGCATCTCAGCAAGCTAGAACCCTGGCAGGATCCGAAATTGCAGCCCTACGTGACAATCAGCAACCTCACAAAAACCTTCAACGAACGCCTTGCTGTCAATAATGTTTCCCTGTCGATATATAAAGGGGAATTATTTTCGTTGCTGGGCCGTTCTGGCTGTGGTAAATCCACATTGCTGCGGATGTTGGCCGGGTTTGAATCGCCGACGGAGGGGAAAATCTTCATTGACGGCGTCGACATGACCAATACTCCTCCCTACAAGCGGCCGGTTAGCATGGTGTTTCAGTCCTATGCCCTATTCCCACACATGACCGTGGAACAAAATATTGCCTTCGGCCTTATCCAGGAAGGTATGCACAAGTCAGAGATCAGCGACCGCGTCGGAGCCTATCTGGAACTGGTACAAATGAAGGGATACGAAAAAAGAATGCCATACCAGCTGTCCGGTGGTGAAATGCAGCGGGTTGCGCTGGCCCGTAGCCTGGTGAAACATCCTAAGCTGGTGCTGCTGGACGAGCCCATGGCTGCCCTGGACAAAAAACTGCGGGAACAGACCCAGCTGGAGCTGGTCAACATTCAAGAAAAGGTCGGCGTAACCTTCATCATGGTTTCCCATGATCAGGAGGAGGCCATGACCATGTCCACCCGCATTGGTCTCATGAACGAAGGACGTATCCTGCAGGTGGGCGGCCCGACGGAGATATACGAGTATCCCAATTCCAAATACGTGGCAAATTTCATAGGGTCCGTAAATCTTTTCGACGGAATTTTGGTGGAAGAGCAGTCGGATCACGTGATTGTTAAGTCCACCATGATGGAAAAAAATCTCTACATAACTCACTCCGCTGCGGTTCCGGTTGGCGCCCAAATCAGCGTAGCCATTCGACCGGAAAAGGTGATGCTGACCACCACTCCGCCTCCCGGAGACCACAATTGGACCAGCGGTGTTGTCGAGGACATCGTATACCTCGGAGACGTGTCCATATATCACGTGATACTGCCGTCCGGCACAAAAATTCTTGCCACCGTCGCGAATCTGGTCCGGGCTGCCGAGCGCCCTATCCAATGGGAAGACGAGGTGTTTCTCTACTGGAAGCCAGAAAATGGCATAGTACTCGCGATGTGATGACCATGCACACCAAATATAAAGGGCATCTTGGAGAGTTCGTGGCCATTGCGCTCCTCTATCTTAAGGGGTACCGCATTCTGGAGCGGCGCTATAAAACTGCCTGCGGAGAAATCGACATCATTGCCAAAAGGGGGAACACGGTCGTATTTGTGGAGGTAAAAGCCCGTAAAAACGTCGAAAAATGTTTCCTGGCCATTAATCCAAAGCAAATGAACCGGATCCGGCAGGCTTCTCTGGTATTTCTCCGGAGAAATCCGCGCCTGGCCGATAGCGAGCTCAGATTCGACGTGATCCTTGTCGCAGAACATTGGATTCCACGGCATATCCAAAATGTTGACCTGCCGGCCGCCGGGAACCTCTAGATGGCCTTTTATGTGGTGATCATGTTGTGTTTATAATTTTTCCAACTTCAGGATCCAGCAGAAGTTGGCTAAAGCAACTGTGTGGCACAGCTCTGGATGCGCATATGGATATCACCGTTTTCTCATAAACCATTGATACTGCTGTCATGGATGGGAAATATTTTAAGTTACTCAACAGAACTCCATTTCCAATTATTTCGGATGATTCCACATCGAAGATCTCGGAGTTATTTCTAGGTATCCCGGTCTTCAGGTATTTGGCTGTTGCTTCCAGCAGAGTCCATAAAACACAGTTTCCCGTCGGCGAATTTTCAAAATGGACTCCATTGCGTCTGAAAAAAATTGAATCGACGATTTTTTTTTGCCGGAGGTTATCAATGTATTCAACATCGACGCCCAGGATGATATCTCGTAGATGACATAGAGAGACGGCCAAGTATTTGCTATGGCTCAGGGTTACGTCGTAATCTTTATGCAACAGCAGTGGATTGCCCTGCAGTCCATTACGTATGCATATGTCCCGTAGGGATGGCATTTGCAAAAAGGCGTCGGCTGCCATCTTGGCGGCTAATCGTCCGGCAATGTAACTAATTCTCGCGCGATCTCCAGAAGATCGGAAGCGAATACTTTCCTCCGGCGCCAATATTTGATCCGCGATGTGGGTTAAATCCCCATCCGGGACCCCGACTGCACAGATACTTACTCCCTCGTTCCCCTGGATGGCCCTGGCATGTATATACCTCCCCGACACAGCCCTATCCACGCAGCAGATCCAGCACCTCTGATCCTATGAACTCGGTCCTTATGACCGTTTGTCCCTTGGTTACCAGATTTCTGATGATTGCCTTGTAGTCCAGCAGTTCGCTATCATTGGCGATGAGAACATGGCGGAATCCCTTGCGATTTGCGTAGGTCATCTGGGCTCCAAGATTTTTTTTCTCCAGATATACTTCCGTTTTTACCCCAAGTTTTCTGAATTTATTGGCTATTCGCATGTAGCTATTAATAAATTCCCTATTCTGCACGGTTACCAGCAGCTCGGCCGTGGTTGATCTTTCCCGGGACAGCAATCCAAGTTCAAAAAGTTTAGGTGCCAGCCGGGAAACCCCGATGGAAGCGCCCACTCCCGGGAATACCTTATCTCCCGACAGAATCGATGTTAAATTATCGTACCTTCCGCCCCCTGCAATGCTTCCATAATCGTCTATGCCGTCGAAGGTTACCTCAAAAACTGTTCCGGTGTAGTAATTTAGTCCCCGGGCAAGGCGAGCTGAAAGTTTCAGATATTTCTCATCCAGTCCCCATTTTCTCAGCAACTGGAAAATCTCCTCCAACTCGGCTACGCCCTTCAGAAATTCCTCATTTTGCTTTATGGAATACAGCCATTTAATGGTCTCGCAGATGTCCCCCTTCCGATCCACGGCGTCGATGAAATTGCTGAGTTTCTCGATGTTTTCCCTGGTCATTCCCTGCCCCAAAAGGCCACTAATGGACTCCTCGGAAATCGGCCTTCCTGCCTTGTCGAGAATCTTCACTACCCCGCCGATGTTTTGCTCAGGAGCGACATTTTTCAAAAATCCCCAGAGCATTTTTCTATTGTTGATCTTGGCCGAGAAGTTCTGGATTCCCAATAATTTTATGGTTTCCACGATTAATAGGATAATTTCAGCGTCATGGGCCAACGAAAGCTTCCCGTTGCCGATTATGTCCACATCACATTGGTAAAATTGCCGATATCTGCCCTGCTGCGGTCGCTCACCCCTCCACACCGGCGATATCTGGTATCTCTTGTGTGGAAATATCAGATTACTATGGCGGGAAGCAATGTAACGGGCCAATGGAACAGTAAGATCAAATCGCAGAGCCAGATCCTTTTTGGCCTCCGGATCTGCCAATCGGTATATTCCATAAATTTCACTATCGTTACCCTTGGCCAACAGCGTTTCCACCCGTTCCACCGCCGGCGTATCCATCGGAATAAATCCAAACAATTCAAACTGGGCCCTAATTTTATCAACAACCTCATTGAAGGCGATCTGTTCGTCGGGCAAAAATTCTGGAAACCCGGAAATATCAGTACTCATCACATTCTCCAACCTAGATTGAACTTCCCCGACATCGATAACCTCTTCTGAGGGGACCATAATATAAAATATCTCCGCTTGCAAATCCATCAGCTGCTAAAAGCAGCCGTCATTTGGAGACTTGACTCCATGTTAATAAAAAAACGTGAATCAATGATTAATTATCGCGCATTTGGGCAAAAAAACTATGGATACACATGTTCAGCATATTTTGCCACACAACTGCCTCGCGGTTCGTCATTCCACCGTTACAGATTTGGCGAGATTGCGTGGCCGATCCACATCGGTGCCTAGTTCCAGCGCCGTGTAGTATGCTAGCAACTGCAAAGGAATGGAGTAAATAATTGGAGCGACGGCCGAGCACACGGTTGGCAAAACCAATCGACGTACATCGCTGGGCAAATTTTTTTCCCCTTCTGCGTCGGTGATAGCTATGATATTTTTGCCCCGGGCCAAAACTTCCTGCATGTTGGAAAAAGTTTTTTCGAATAATTCATTATGAGGACACAGAAACAATACCGGCATGCGCTCATCGATGAGAGCTATGGGACCATGCTTCATTTCTCCGGCTGCAAATCCTTCCGCATGAATATAGGATATTTCTTTTAGCTTGAGGGCGCCTTCCAGCGCTATCGGATATAAATTGCCGCGTCCCAGATATATGGCGCTGGAGCTTTTACTGATAATGCGTGCCACCTCGCGTGTTTCGTCGCCTATGCTCAGGGCGGCTTCGCATATGGTGGGAATATTTTGCAATTGCTGTCTCAGAAACCAATTCCTGCAAAACGCCAGGCTGGCCAGGATGGTCAATTGCGCTGTGAAGGCTTTGGTGGAAGCTACGCCCCTCTCTACGCCAGCCTCTGCATAGTAAACGACATTGGACGATCTATCGGTGGAGCTGTTTTTTACGTTCACAATGGCGACGGTCTTGCAATTGCCGTTACTGCTGGCATATTCCAGGGCTGCCAGCGTATCTATGGTCTCCCCGGACTGCGATATGGATATTACCAGCGTTCCATCAGCTATGATTGGGCTTCGATACCTAAATTCCGAGGCAATTTCAACGTTTGTCTGGATCTTCAGAAAATACTCGAACCAATATTTCGCCACCATGCCGGCGTGATAGGAAGTGCCGCAGGCCAGAATGAGTATGGTATTGACGCCTTCGAGGATGGATTCGTCTATTTTATTTTGGTTATACAGCATTGTTTTGCGAATGGCCGATGGCTGATCCATTATCTCCTGCAATGTAAAATGAGAATACGTTTCTGCCAATTCATGGCAGGGATCGTGCTCTACCTCATGTTTCGGGCGATCGACCTTCTGAAAATTTGCCCCAAAAAATACGGCATCGTTTTCGGAGATTTCAATGATATCGGTATCTTCCGGATATGATACTTCTTGACAGAGCTGTGATATGGTGCCGATGTCGGAGCCAACGCACATTACGTGTTCCCCAAATCCGATCACCAGAGAACCTTTACGGCGCGCGGCCACTATTTTTTTATGATCGGCAAAAACGACGGCAATGGCAAGGGCGCCATCCATTACAGACAGGCAGCGCTGCACCGCCTCCACCGGCGAAAAATCGTTGAACAGCTCCCGCTGAATAAGATGCGCTATCACCTCGGTATCGGTGTCGGAAGTAAAGATATAGCCGTCATTTTCCAGCGAAAATTTCAGCTTTTTATAGTTTTCCACTATGCCGTTGTGCACCACCGCCAGATTGGTGGAAATCATGGGATGAGCATTCTTTTCACTTGGTTCTCCGTGGGTCGCCCAGCGGGTATGACCTATGCCGATACTACCTGATACCTCCATATTCTGCAGCTTTTCCTTGAGATTGAAAAGTTTGCCGGCTGACCTTACCCGGATAATCGAACCACCATCCCCGTTGCTCAGGGCTATTCCAGTGGAATCATAGCCGCGGTATTCCAATTTCTCGAGGCTGTTAAGTAGGGACGGAAGGACGTTTTCACCTGATTTCCCGAGTATTCCAACTATTCCGCACATGTTTTTTCCTTTGCTTTGTTTTTTTTATTCCTAAAATTTACGGCTCCGTCCGAAATATTTTTTTGGCGAGATCTGGCGATGGCCAGCGTATCTGGCTCGACAGAATCGGTAATAATACTGCCGGCAGCAACAATTGCATTTGCCTGTATCCGCAGCGGAGCCACCAGGGCAGCGTTTGATCCAACGAAAACATTTTTCTCAATGCTGGTTCTGTGTTTTTGGAATCCATCGTAGTTGCAGGTTATGACACCGGCGCCTATGTTGCAACCTTCGCCCACATCGCTGTCCCCCACATAGCTAAGGTGATTGACTTTTGTTTTTTCGGCGATATCGCTGTTTTTTATCTCAACAAAATTTCCGATTCTGGCTCCAGCATGAATTTTGCTGCCGGATCTTAGTCTCGCAAATGGCCCGATGGTGGCCGCTTCAACTTCACTTCCGTCGATGGAACAAAAAGATTCAATTATGGATCCGCGCTTTAGGTGCACATGGCGACCAAACACCACATATGGATTTATGATTACATCATGTTCGATGACGGTATCGAAGGAAAAAAACACCGTTTCCGGAGCCCGCATAATAACTCCGGCATCCAGATGTTTTTTCCGCATTCTCTGCTGAAAATTCTTCTCCAGCATCGCAAAATCAGCGCAGGTATTGGCTCCCAGTAGCTCCTCGGCGTCTGCCACATGATATCGGCACAAATATCCTGCATTGTAGGCATATTCTACGATGCCGGTGACATAGAGCTCGCCGGTGGCCGGACTGGGGACTAGTTTTTCCAGGAAATCCAGCAGTAAATCTTTCCGTACCAGCAGTCCGGCGTTACAGAATGGAAGAAAGCATGCAGGCGTAGCGGCCAGGTCGGAGTCCTGGGACTCGATGATACTTTTCAGGAAGCCCTCGGCATCGGCCGGTTCCAGTTTTCCCAACGCGCTGGAGTCGGCGGCATCCTGGGCCTGGGCCACCACGACCACCGCCGTTCGCTCGCATTCGCCGGCCAGCCGGGCTAATTTCTTCAGTGTATCGCTGGAAATGAGTGGAATATCTGCATACAACAGATAGGCAAATTCGCTGGCAGAAGACTTTATATTTACAGCGCCGCACCTTGCGCCGTCGCCGGTGCCTTTGGGAATAGCCTGATGGGCAACGGAAACTTTTTCCCGGAATTCCCCCGACCGAAGAAAAACTTCGTGCGCTGGATTAATTACCGCCGTAATGTCATCTACCCCGGCTTCCAGGGCAGATTTTATCACGTGGTCCAACATAGATAGTCCGCCTATTTTATGGAACGCTTTTGGAAGCGAAGACCTAAGCCGCCTACCGCTTCCTCCGGCTAGTATTATAGCCGAATTGCAAGTGACACTCATTTTTTACACCAAAACACAATGCCTGGCATTGTAACATGCATTCGACTAGCGCGGAACGGTGATGATTATGATTTCTTGCATATATTGTTTTGGCATTATCTTGACCTCAGTTTTCCCGGAAAAATCCTGTACCTCTGCGCGATTATAGCCATTGGTTACGATTATTGACTGCTCTTCGAGGGATGTTCTTGTGATCACATCCAGTCCCGTTAATCCGGGAGTTCTAAGTTCGTAGTCCGATAGCAAAAAAATACGCTCTTTTTCTTCGTAGGAGTTTATAAAATCTATGGTTTCATCTCCCCGTGTGAAATATTTGAACGACAAATCGGACGAAAGGCTTGCAAAAATCTTTTCCCAAGCGCGATGAACGGCCACATCGTCATCCAGTATTACCAGCAGGCTTCCATTTCTCAAGGCGAGCCGATCCAGGAACCAACCCGGAGCATTTGCCGTGGGGATCGTAATTTCTATCGATGTTCCGACATTTTCTTCGGAGTCAATATGCATCGTGGCTCCCAATTCCTGTACGGCGCCGGTAATTTGCTTTATCCCTATTCCATATCCGCACTCCTTGGTGCTGTCCACGGCAAGATTATTCATGATTTTGTTGACGATTTCCGGGGGCATGCCAACGCCGTTATCCGCAACGATGATTTTAACGTGCTGATTTTTTGTGGAAAAAGCTATTTTTACAGTTCCATTGCCGCCGGGGATAGACTCTACGGCATTGTTTATTAGATTTGACATCATGCGATTGAAGATTAAAGCATCGCCATCTATAAAAACGTGCCTGTTGGAAAGATCCGGGGCATAATCAAAAGACACTGTCAGGTTGGTATGTTGGTTCAATTTATGTTTTATCATCTCCTGCAGCACTAGGTCCAGCAGGATATTCGAATGTTTTTTCTCGATTGGCAAAGATTGCTTATCGTATTCTTTGTATCTGCTCAGCAGGCCATTGGCAATTTCATCAATGTTGCCAACTATGCTTTGGAGCATTATTCGGTCATTTTCCGATATGTTGGCGCATATTTTCGCAAACATCGACAACGCCGCCAGCGGAGATCTAATATCGTGAATTACCTGTTCCGTGAAACATCGCATTTTCTTCTGCATGTTATTCTGTGATTCTAGCAGTTCAGCCTTTTTTTGGCTGGTAATGTCTACGGAAATACCGATAACGCCGCCAATCTTGCCGTTAATTATGAGTGGCGCCTTAACGGACACAAAGGTTGTCCCGGAGAATTCTTCCTCGACCACGGCTCTTTTGCCTTTTTTCATAACATCCAGCGAAATTTCCCAGGCGATGGGGTCTATGACATATTGCGAGTCTCCCGCCAATTCGCAGACTGCGTCGCTTTTATATATGTATTCTCCTCTTTTATCCACGGCGAAAATGTTTGTCTTTAACGCTTCGCTGCTAAGAACGGATATAATTTCCTGGGTTATCGCTTTATGGTCATGGCGAATTTCCTTGCGGCTCCTGGTTCTGTTGGAAAGATTATATCGTAAATGGGTAATATTTAGGTTGTGATGGGCTATGATTAACTGCATCAGTTGGGAAAATGGCTGTGGATAGATTACAACTGCATCCTTCAGAAATGCGCATGTATGAGCGTATTCTTCGATGAGAAAATTCAGACAACCAGTTGCCGATCCCTTGTTTTTGGCAACTTTCAGAGCGACGTTCGCCTCCAAAAGGCGCTTGATTTCCGGTATGGCTCCGGTGCCATTCTTGTCGCCGGAGGCATCAACTACTATTTTGTTATGCCAGTGCCGAAACGCATCGTCATTTATTTGTTCTATCCAGCTGTCGATTACCACCTCGCATTCGATGCGTTTAATTGCATCCCTATTATTTAATAACCATATGGAATGGACGTTTGGGTCCGAAAGTTGCAAAAATCCGCGGATACAATGTCTATATAAATATGATGCATCGAGAATGTGAAGCTTCTTTATTTTTCTTTTTATGTTTTCACAATTTATGGAGTTGACAAATTCTTCAAAGCCTTCGAATGTCTGGCTTTTGCTGGCGTGGGATACAATAAATATTGGTTCCAGAGAATTATCTGCCGCTGCTTCCAAAAAATTTAATGTTTCGTGATTCCATTTGATATGTGTCTTACAATACATCTAAATCCTCTATGGTTAGCATCATTAAACGCATATTAATCCATAATGATAGGACAATCAAAGAAAACTCTTAATTAAAATTTGATGAAAATTTTCTTTTGGCGCGGCAAGGATATTTCCGTGGGAAAAGCCCTGGAAAAAGTCTTTAAAGCAGGAAGAAAAAAGGGGAAATTTATCGCTGGCTGGGGTGGTAGGATTCGAACCCACGAATGACGGGATCAAAACCCGCTGCCTTACCACTTGGCTACACCCCACTGGAACACGTCACCATGGATAAAATAACACAGCAATCTCGCCCAGGACAATGGAAAATGTGCCGCAGAATAGCGCAGCAACTCGCATTTTGCAATCTTTCCCATTAGACTTCTTTCCAATCCGAAAGCAAATGGAATAGGATCATCATTTAATTAATTCATGACTTGTAAATGGAGCTTGCCTTAACTATAGTTAGCCTGTGTTGGAGCGATATATAGAACAGATATGAAAATAGGCGCAAACGAATTAAGGGTTGGAATGCTGCTTGAGTTTAACGGCAAGCTGTGGAAGACCTGTAAAACTCAGCATGTAAAACCCGGGAAAGGGGGAGCTTTCGTGCAGGTCGAACTGAAAGAACTGAGGATCGGCACCAAATTAAACGAAAGATTCCGCTCAGACGAGACTTTGGAACGGGTGAGATTAGACGAAGAAGAATGCCAGCTGCTGTTTTCCAACGGCGATTCTTTTACGTTTATGAATATGTCGACCTTCGAGCAGTTTGATGTGGATAGAGGGGTAATAGGAGAGTCTTCCTGTTTTCTGCAGGACAATATGATGGTGAAAATTGCCATGCACGATGGAGAAATAGTGGCCGTTTTGCTGCCGGATACGGTGGTTATGGAGGTCGTGGAGACGGAAGCTGTCGTGAAGGCCCAGACGGCTGCCTCATCCTATAAACCGGCGTTGCTGGAAAACGGGATTCGGGTCATGGTTCCTCCACACATTGACAGCGGAGTTAAAATAGTGGTTAATACCGGAGATATTAGCTACGTTGAAAGGGCAAAATAGCCTGTTGTATGTGCGCCCAGATGGCGGAATTGGTAGACGCGCTAGGTTCAGGTCCTAGTCCACGCAAGTGGGTGGAAGTTCGAGTCTTCTTTTGGGCACCAAATTGTGGAATTGGCACGTGAATTTGCATAAAAATGATTTACCGGCTGGGTTGGAATTTTCTGGCAGTGTGGCGGTTGATACCGAAGCCATGGGGCTGGTGCTGAAGCGAGATCGTCTCTGCCTGGTGCAGCTATGTTCTCCTACTGGCGAAGTCCATTTGGTACAGATGGATCCGGAGCGCTGTTCCGAGGCAGTTAATCTCAGAAACCTGCTATCTGACAAAAATACCCTTAAAATATTCCATTTTGCCAGGTTTGACATGGGGATTTTAAATCATAGTCTAGGTATAGGCGTATCTCCCGTATATTGCACGAAGATAGCTTCGAAGTTGGCTCGCACGTATTCCGATAGGCATGGCCTAAAAAATTTGTGTCGGGAAATTCTTGGTGTGGATATATCAAAACATGAGCAATCTTCTGACTGGGGAACCCAGAATCTTTCCAAGGAACAGTTGGTCTATGCCAGGGGAGACGTCATACATCTGCACGCCCTGAAGGCGAAATTGGATGAAATGTTAATGCGGGAAAATCGCATGTTGCTGGCTCAAAAATGTTTTGATGCCCTGGAGGCAATTGTGGCCCTGGATCACTTCGGCATGCCTCCGGAAGAATTATTTCAGCATTGAGATAATTTGCCCAATAGCCATCGGATAATGATGACATTAGACTTCTTTCGAAACAAAGATATTTCGAGGAATTTATAGGAGCATACGGAGCGCAGGACCGCAGTGTACATGTGGTACATGAGTATCCGAGCACCGACGCGACGCAGAAATTACCGAAAGAGCGCATGTTTCGAAAGAAGTCTATTGTTTTCCTTAGATTTGTTTATCTTGGATTAGTCATAATTATTATGAAACAATGTCGACAGAGCCTAATACATTCATAAAAATATTGTAGATTCATGATTGTTACTGGTGTACACTCGAAACGTGGTTGCTGTTGTTTGCCGAGGGCCCAATGCTGGATAAAAATTTCAATCCGAAGTCCTTTGAAAAAAATTTTTCGTTTGATATCGAGGCGTCGCGCCGAAAAGCGGACGGCGATCCATTTATGGTGCTGCTGCCGCCTCCCAACGTAACCGGCTCGCTGCATGTGGGACATGCCCTCTGCTTCACGCTGCAGGATATTCTGGCGCGCTACAAAAGATTAAAGGGCTACGATGTGCTGTTCCAGCCGGGGTTGGACCATGCCGGCATCGTCACCCAGCTGTTGGTGGAAAAACAATTGTACGACCGGGGAGCCGAAAAAGGTTCTGTCTCGCGGGAAGCTCTGCTAAAGGAAATTTGGTTTTGGAAGGAAAGCTCCGCCTGCGCCGTCATAGAGCAACTAAAAACCCTGGGAATTTCCTGCGATTTTTCCCGTCTTCGATTTACCCTGGATGAAGGCAGCAAAAGGGCTGTCGCCAAATTGTTCGTTAAGTTATACAACGATAATCTGATTTATCGCGGCGAAAGGATGGTAAATTGGGATCCGCAGATCCGTTCTGCCATTTCTGACCTGGAGGTGGTGGAAAAGGAAGTTGATGCCCAGCAGTGGTACATAAAATATAGACTCGAAGATAGCAATGATGCCATCGTAGTAGCCACCACCAGACCGGAAACCATCTTCGGCGATGTGGCCATAGCTGTAAATCCCAGGGACCGGCGCCATAAAAAATTTATCGGGAAAAATGCCTATGTTCCACTGATCGATCGCCTGATTCCAATTGTGGCTGACGAATACGCCGATTCAAAAAAAGGAAGTGGCGCCGTAAAAATTACTCCGGCCCATGATTTTAACGACTTTGAGGTGGGGAAACGACACCGGCTGCCGATAATTAACATCATGAACGATCGAGGGGAATTGAACGGAGCTGTTCCGGAGATATTTCAGTACATGGATCGCTTCGAGGCCCGCCGGGTGGTGGTGGATTTTATCGAAAAGAAAGGCCAGCTGGTAAAAGTCGAAAACATAAAGCACATGGCGCCGTTTGGCGATAGATCAGGTGCCATGCTGGAGCCTCTCATTACGAATCAATGGTTCCTGGATGCTGCACGGCTTGCTATTCCGGCCCTGGAAGTGGTGAGGAATGGCCAGGTGGTGTTTTCGCCCAAGCATTGGGAAAACATATACTTCGAATGGTTGAATGACATAAAACCATGGTGCATTTCGCGGCAAATTTGGTGGGGACACCAGATACCGGCCTGGTATGGTCCTGATGGACAGCTGTTTGTGGCCGAAACAGCCGAAGAAGCCACCCAGAAGGCCGTAAATTTTTACGGCAAAAACAGCGTAGAGCTGGTTCAGGATAACGATGTGCTGGATACCTGGTTTTCATCCGGTATGTGGCCATTTATAGTGCTGGGATGGCCTCAAAATTCTGAAGAATTCGAAAGATTATACTCCAATATGATGGTTGTTACCGGCTTCGACATCATATTTTTCTGGGTGGCCCGCATGATCATGATGGGTATTTACGCCACCGGCAAAGTGCCATTCAAAAACGTATACATACATGCATTGGTGCGGGACGAAAAAGGTCGCAAAATGTCGAAATCCAAGGGGAACGTGATCGATCCTCTGGTTCTCTGCGAAGCCTATGGCGCAGACGCCGTCAGGTATACGCTCGCCTCCATGTCATCTCCCGGCCGGGATATAAAAATGAATCAGAAGTCCATTGAAATTGGGAGAAATTTTCTCACGAAATTATGGAACGCCGTTCGATTCGCCCAGATAAATTCCTGCCTATACTGCAGTGAATTTGATGTAAATAGCGTTAAGCACCCTCTTGGACAATGGATAGTCCAGAAGATAAAAACCATGATATTGGATGTGGAAGTGGCCGTGGAAAATTATAGATTTGATGAGGCCATCAGACTTATTCAGCAGTGCGTCTGGAACTCCTTCTGCGATTGGTACATGGAGCTTATTAAACCAATTCTGCAATCTGATTCTTTGGTGGTGGCCAAAAACTGCTCAACCAACAGCAGTGTGCAAAATACTCTGCTGAAAAAAGACATCAGGGATGTTACCGGGTGGGCTATTTTACAGCTTGTACGCGTGCTTTACCCCTTTACGCCGTTCATAGCTAAAAAGCTCAGCGGAGAACTTGAGGTTACGGATATGTCCTGGCCGGATGCGGCAGCCATAGATATCGATGGCAGCGATTCGCTACGTTGCATCGGTCGACTGCAGGAGGCCATCACATCCATAAGGTCCATGCGCCAATGCCTGGGCGTTTCTCCGTCGGAAAAACTGGAGATTAGCGTTGAATCTGCCAGTCAGGAGCTGATCGACGTTGTGGCGGAGTATGGAGATGCCTTCTCGCGGATGGCCGGCGTATCGGTGGTCAGGGACATCGCTGGTCAGAGCATACCCCTGGTTGTGGATAGCGGAATTATTCATGTGGGATTTGGCGATCGCATAGATGTTGTGGAGGAAAAAAAGCGCCTCAACGAAATCAAGAAGAAGTTCGTGCAGATCAAGGCTGAGTCCCAGAAAAAACTTCGCAACAAAAATTTTCTGTCCAAAGCTTCAGCAGACGTTGTGCAGGAACACAATGACCGCGTCAAAACTCTGAACGAGCGCATAACCCAGCTTGATCACGCCATAAAAAGTCTGGAGCTCATCTAGGGGCCGGACAGGTGCGCGGCTAGGCGTTCTCAATGCAATGTTTGGTTACGAAAAATCTCATATGATCTGCGACGTTGTGAACTCTCAGGTAATCTACTCCGGCGTCCCGGGCGTGACAGGCCACGGCTATGCTTTCCAGATCCCTGTCTGCTGCCGGGGCTGCCGAATGGTGCGTCATGAATGACTTGCGGGATGCGCCCAGAAGAACCTCGCAACCATGCCGGCGTAGCATTTTTAGTTGCTTGATGAGGTGAAGATTTTGGTATTTTGTCTTGCCAAAACCGATGCCAGGATCAACAATAATATTGCGTTTTTCCAGGCCAAGATTCTGGAGATATTTTAGACGATCCCGCAGCCAAACAGTGCTCATATCGCGCTGCATTATCACTAATTTTACGTCCCTATCGGCAATTAATTTTAGGGTTTGTGAACCCAGGACAGACGCCTGATCATTTATCCATTTTACATTATTTTTTCCCAAAACGTATTTCACCACGTCATCAAAATAGGTGTCTATGCTGATGTTTTTGATATCGCTGCAGCGATCCAACAGGGGAGCCAATCGGGCTATTTCTTCGGATGGCGGAATTTCGTCATAGCCGGGACGCGTAGATTGAGCTCCGATGTCTATTATGCTTGCCCCATCCAGCTGTAACTTTTTGGCCTGTTGCTCAGCTTTGTCAGGCTGCAGAAATTTTCCGCCATCCGAAAAAGAATCGGGGGTTACATTCAGAATGCCCACAAATTTCGGATGAAGCGCGTAATGTCGCAGCGGAGCATAGCCGGAAACATCCATTTTTATTGCCCCGGGGATTTCATACCCCATGGTTTCCATTAGAAATTGCAGGAAATCGCGATTTTTCAATTCCGCATGGGGAATGGTTAGGGAAGCGGAGTTTACTTCCTTGTTTCCATACAAAAGTATATCCAGATCCAGAACGCGGGGAGACCAGCGCGGGGCCTCCGGATCCCTTCCATGTTGTTTTTCGATTAGCTTCAGAGCGGACAACAGCTCAGCTGGGGCATAATCGGTTTTCATGGAGACCAGCATATTAAGATACGGCAGATTCCAGTCTGCCGGAGCAGCCGGAGGCAATTGTGCGTTGGTTTCAATCACATGGGACATGCGCAACAAGCGTCCGGGGAGACAATTCAGTGCCGATCGAAGATTCTGCAGCCGATCACCGCGATTGGTTCCCAATGCCAACAGAACCAGGTTGTTATTGAAGCTTGGACCAGGTGGATTTTGAATTTTCGTCACGACATTCAGCCTTCTATCACCTTCCCCCAGTATATGCAAACATCTGTGGTGGCGCAATTATTTGAGGTGCATTTCTCGAAAAAGATTCTGATAGCGTCGATTGGCAAGCGAAATTACCGAAAAAGGAAAGTGAGGATCGACATTTGGCATCGCTTTTTTGTTGCCTTTTCGCGCATTTTCTTGTATAATAAAGTTGTTGTAATAGATAATAAAGAATAAGGAGCTTGAATTAAAATGATTATTGGGAAAAAAAGATTCGCAATTGCGATGATGATGGGACTGTTCGCGATCGGTCTGGGTGACCAGGCGGAGGGCTATGTGAAAGATACCAATGGGGTTTTAAGATGCGAGAATAAGGAGAAAAATAGGGTTGTGAAGGAGGCCTATTTTGACTTTCTGAAAAAGAAGAACCAATCGATCGAAAAAGAATCGAGAGGGGAAGGGAAAAGCTTAGAGGACTATATAAATCGTGACGAGTTTAAACCAGAAGAGGAACGGAGTGTCCAGGGGTTCCTTGTACATCTAGCGACACCGGAAGCTCCGGACAAAGAGAGTTCTCCTTTTGGACGGTTGGGAAAAGAAAAGAGCAAAATGACTTTGCTTAGGGATATTTTAATGGAAGGTGCTTTGTTCGGTATAAAGATGGTGGATACTTGTGACAAGGCTTGGTCGGCGATTACGCTTTCGGTCGTGAACGAGTGGGCATTGAAGGAGAGCACGCTAAACCCGGATTTGATTCTGGGATATTTTTTGAATCCGCCGAAGGACAAAAAGGAAAAAGAGGTCTGGAAATACATAACTAACATCATGAGAAATCACTGGAAGATAGGCGGAGTGGAAAAATTAGGAGGAAAAACGCTATCACTGAGCGGTGTATTCGAATGTAATGATGAACAAAAAGAAAGAAAACTGAGAAGGCATTTGGGATTGGGTAAAGAGAAGGAAACCTTAGTAAGCCTGTTCGAGTCTGAGAACTTGAAAACCATAATAGGCCAAAAGGACGATGGAAATAAACATATGCAGCTGCGATATGGGGATAGAAATGAAGGAATGAAGCTGAGCGATGCGGATAAGAGGGTGCTGTGGCTGATTGAGTTGGGTGAAAGAGCCTGCGGGAGTAAAGCAGAGAGAGATGAATTGTGTAAAGAGAAAGAAGAAGGTGGTAACCGAGGATTGTATGTCCGTATGAGCGAAGACGTTTTAAAAGTACTGGAGGCGTATGCGAAACACATAAAATTAGAGACTATTCGGGGTTTTGCGAAAGAGCTTTGTGGATTGGGTCTTGCGTATATAATAACTAGGACAGATGAGGCGACTGGGCACACGAGTGGGAGATACGTAACTGTTAATAGGGCCGCTTTGGATAAAGCTGTTCGTGAAGACGAAGAAAATATGAAATTGACCATGCTGATGAGCTATCTCGAAAAAATGGGAGATCGTAATCAAGGCCTAGGGTTGAAGGTTGCGGCTCAGGAACTATTGGAGAGGAAAGATGATGGTGAGCTAACAAAGGCAGGAAAGAGAACTGTGAACAGGTGGAACGCTGTTTATGGCGTTGGTCGTTATTAGAATTTCGGACATGGACAAATAACGTCGATCCTTGATCGTCGATTGGGAAGCCCGTTTCTGGTGAAGCGGGCTTTTTGCTGATTGACAAGCGGAATTACCAAAAAAGGAAAATAAAGATCGACATTTGGCGTCGCTTTTTTTGTTGCCTTTTCGTGCGTTTTCTTATATAAGAAAGTTGTTGTAATAGATAATAACGAATAAGGAGCTGGAATTAAAATGATTATTAGACTTCTTTCGAAACAAAGATATTTCGAGGAATTTATAGGAGCATACGGAGCGCAGGACCGCAGTGTACATGTGGTACATGAGGATCCGAGCACCGGAGCGACGCAGAAATTACCGAAAGAGCGCATGTTTCGAAAGAAGTCTATTGGAAAAAAAAGATTCGCAATTGCGATGATGCTGGGACTGTTCGCGATCGGTCTGGGTGACCAGGCGGAGGGCTATGTGAAAGATACCAATGGTGTTTTAAGATGCGTTGATAAGGAAAAAAATGATGCTGTATTGAGCGCGTATAAAAAGCATGTGGAGGCGGGGACCCGAAAAGGGGGTGAACTTAATTTGAGTGACCCTAATAAAGTGAGGACGTTCCTGATGTCTCTAGCAGGGAAGGCAGCATATATCAGCGGCAAATATGGACAAGCAGCGGATATAGAAGCTTTGCAATTACTTGAATATATTTTTATGGATGGTGCTGGATTTGGGATAAAAATTGTGGAAGCTTGGGACGCAGATTGGGCGGAAGCTATGTTTGGGGTAATAGCCGGGTTTGGGGAAAGGATGGTCCGTGAGGGCCCGAGTAAGCTTGTGGGATATTTTTTGAATCCGCCGAAAGACACCGAGGGAAAAAAGGTCTGGGAATGCATGACTAACACAATGGCCCGACACGGAGGGATGAACGGAGTAGGAAAGTGTGATGTGGATAAAGTATATGGTAGGTTAATAGAGGATAAAGAGTATGGAGACAGTAAGGCAGAAACTAAAGGGAAGTTCGAAAAAGCTATGAAGGGTCAATTTGGATTGACTTCGCCGGAAGACGACTTGAAATTGATCAAATCTCCGATGATGTATATTCTGAGTGGCGCATGGAGTGTGGGTGAGTACTATAGGGGAGGGAATATAGCTGATGTTGAGAATGAGTATCGTGAGGAACTAAAAATGACGGAGCCGCTTTGGCTATGCGGAGCGGAAAGCAAAGAGAATGCGCACCGTTATGTACAGTTGAAATTTGCGACGGATCAAAAGTCGAAATATAACTCAGGTGCGCCAGTGTTAGATAAAGGGTATCAGAGTTTGCTGCGCATGATGAAATGGGCGCGGAATGTCAGAGAAGAAAAAGTGCCGTTTGAGGGGGCCGCGCTTGCAACCATATCCTGTAGCGCATTAGGGTCGTTGGATTGGTTGGAAAACGCAATAGAATTGGAAGCCATTATTAATTATGCGGCAATGCTTCGTTTCTGGGGAATAGGGTTTAATGTAACGACTAACAAATACTATGTTGCTGACCAAAAAGTTTTCCTTAAGTCCGTTACAGGACACAATAAACTGAGAATGAGTAGAATGATGCAGTTTCTCAATATAATGGGATTTAGTAGTCTGAGCAAAGGACTTCTGACTCTGTTGAAAGCGGAGGGGCAAAATGGGAACTCTGAATACGCTGCGTCTCTGCCGTACTGGGAAAAATCTGGTGATTATCGTCCGAGAATTTTTTAGAATTTCGGATATGGACAAATGACGTCGATCCTTGATCGTCGATTGGGAAGCCCGTTTCTGGTGAAGCGGGCTTTTTGCTGATTGACAAGCGAAATTACCAAAAAAGGAAAATAAAGATCGACATTTGGCATCGCTTTTTTTGTTGCCTTTTCGTGCGTTTTCTTATATAATAAAGTTGTTGTAATAGATAATAACGAATAAGGAGCTGGAATTAAAATGATTATTGGAAAAAAAAGATTCGCAATTGCGATAATGCTGGGGCTGTTCGCGATCGGTCTGGGTGACCAGGCGGAGGGCTATGTGAAAGATACCAATGGTGTTTTAAGATGCGTTGATAAGGAAAAAAATGAAGCTGTATTGAGCGCGTATAAAAAGTATGTGGCAGAACGCGAACAATCGGGGGGCTCCGCTAATTTGAGCGACCCTAAGAATGTAAGAGAGTTCCTGATATCTCTAGTAGAACGGCGCAAAAATATCAGGGATGATGGTGAAAACGAGAAGGCAAAGAAAAACTTGCAATTACTTGAATATATTTTTATGGACGGTGCTGGATTTGGGATCAAAATTGAGGATACTTGGAACGAAGATTGGGCAAACGATATGTTTGGGGTAATAATCGGGTTTGGACGGAGGCTGGTCCGCGAGGGCCCGGGTAAGCTTGTGAACTATTTTTTGAATCCGCCGACGAACCCAGAGGACAAAAAGGTCTGGGAATGCATGACTAACACAATGGCCCGACACGGAGGGAGGACGGGAGACGCAGTGTGTGGTGCGGAAGCGGCATATGAAGGGTTACAAAATGATAAAAGGTATGGGGACGGTGAGAGAGAAAATAAAGGGAAGTTCGAAAACGCTATGAAGACGAAATTTAGCTTGGCTTCGCCGGATGACGACTTGAAATTGATCAAATCTCCGATAATGTATATTCTGAGTGGCGAATGGAATGTGAATAAGTTCTATGAGGAGACGGGCAAGGCGAGTCAGCATGAAAATACCGTTGCGAAAATGACGAAGCCGCTTTGGCAATGCTCGAGAGATATCTTAGAGAATGGACACGATTATGTACAGTTGAAATTTGCGACGAATCTGAAGTCGTCATGTAACGGAGATGCCCCGGTGTTAGATAAAAGGTATCAGGAATTGCTGAGAATGATGAGATGGGCGAGGGGTGTCGAAGAAAATGATGGACTACATCCGGTAGATGAGAATAGTGGAGTCATAACCTGTAGAACATTACGGTTGTTGAATGGGTTAGGGAACGCAATAGAATTGGAAGCCATTATTAATTATGCGACAATGCTTCGTTTCTGGGGAATAGGGTTTAGACAAGATACTCCCAAATACTGGTATGGCCAATATAACTATAGTGACGCATACTATGTCGCTGACAAACGCGCTTTCCTTACGGCCGTTACAGGACACAATAGACTGAGAATGAGTAGGGTGATGCAGTTTCTCAATATAATGGGATTCTATCCTCTAACCGAAGGGCTTATGAATCTGTTGGAAAAGGATGGGAAAGACGGGAACCCTAAATACAAAGAGTCTCTGAGTTACTGGCGGAAGGCTTCTGGTCATTGTCCGAGAATTTTTTAGAATTTCGGATATGGACGAATAACGTCGATCGTCGATTGGGAAGCCCGTCTCTGCTGAAGCGGGCTTTTTAACAAGGTAGCGGGCTTTTGGGATATTTTTTTGGTAAATTAGACTTCTTCCGAAACAAAGATATTTCGAGGAATTTATAGGAGCATACGGAGCGCAGGACCGCAGTGTACATGTGGTACACCATAATCCGAGCACCGAAGCGACGCAGAAATTACCGAAAGAGCGCATGTTTCGAAAGAAGTCTATTTCATGCTCTCTCCTGGATGAAGACCTGGCCGGAGAAATTCTACCTGGGGTGGTGCTAAAAATCTGGAACGCTATATATTCGTTCCGGAAAAGACTCGAAAAAGAGAATTGTACGGCTGGCGCGGCCCCCGATTTCGAGATCTGGCCTCTCGTTTTGAAATTGGATAGATCGCTAGGGGCGAATTTTCTGTGCTGCTTCGTTCAGCAATCCGTTTACGAAGGCAACTTCCTGCGCCTTTGAAAATGCCTTGGTAATTTCTATGTATTCGTTTAGCACAACTCTAACTGGTATTTTTTCGAAGCAAAGCAACTCTGTAATAGCCAGGCGCAGAACATATTTGATGACCGGATCCAGGCGGTGCAGGCTCCATTTGGCCGATAAATGTTCCTCTATGATGACATCGATGCGAGCTAAATTTTCCTCCATTTTCAGGAGCAAATCCCGGAGGAAATCCCGATCCAGCTCCCGGATGGAAATGCTTTCGGTTATAAAAACCTCCTCGCTTCCATTAATCTCATTCAGAAAATCTGAGACCTTATGTTGGCAGAAGCCGGCTCTGTAGGCCTCCTGCACAGCGCACAGCCGGGACAAGCCCCTCAGGCTGCTCTGGGATTTTCGCTGTGGTTTGGTCGGCTCTGGATTATCCATCTCTTTCACGTCTAGTCTCCATAAAGTGGAAAAGATTGGCCCAGGGCCAGCGTTTCGGCTCTAACCTGTTCTCGAATGTCGGCGTATTCGTCTCGGCCATGGTTGGATAGTACGGTGTAAATCAGATCTGCTATTTTCCTGAATTCCGCCGTTCCGAGTCCGCGCGTAGTCATGGCCGCCGATCCCAATCTAATGCCGGATGTTTGAGATGGCGGCAGTGGATCAAATGGAATGGAATTTTTATTGCAGGTAATGCCGGCCTTCTCCAGCTCTTCTTCGGCCTGTTTGCCGTTTAGCTTTAGCTTGGTGAGATCGATGACAGACAAGTGGCAATCGGTTCCCCTGGAAACGACATCCAATCCATGATCCTGCAGACGCTGGGCCATGGCAATGGAATTATTGAGTACATTTTCGGCGTATTGTCTAAATTCCGGCTCCAGGGCTTCCCCAAATGCCACTGCCTTGGCCGCTATGGAATGCATCTGCGGTCCTCCCTGTACTCCGGGAAAAACGGCGCTATTTATTTTTTTGGCCAACTTTTCGTCGTTGGTCATGATAACCCCGCCCCGGGGCCCACGGAGAGTTTTATGGGTGGTAGATGACACCACATGGGCATATTCCATGGGAGATGGGTAGAGTCCGGCCACCACCAATCCTGCGTAATGAGCAATATCAACAAATAGATAGGCTCCAACGGCGTCGGCGATTTCTCGAAATTTCCGAAAATCGATTTTTCTGGAGTAGGAAGAAGCTCCGGCGACTATGACCTTCGGGCTATACTCCGTTGCCAGTTTTTGTACCTGGTCATAATCTATGATGCCATCGGCATCCAGGCCGTAGGGTATCGGACGAAACCATTTGCCGGATATGGTTGGCGCTGCACCGTGGGTAAGATGTCCTCCCATGTCCAAGCCCATTCCCAGAAAAGTGTCTCCCGGAGACATTAGTGCGTAGAATACTGCCAGATTCGCCTGGGCTCCGGAATGGGGCTGTACGTTGGCAAATTTGCATTGGAATAGCTGACACAGTCGTTCGATGGCTATATTTTCAACGACATCGACGTTGGCGCAGCCGCCATAATATCTGTGACCAGGATATCCTTCGGCATATTTGTTGGTCATAACTGTTCCCAGGGCAGCCATTACCTCCCGGGAAATATAATTTTCCGAAGCTATTAGTTCCATCTGATCCCGTTGCCGAGCTAATTCGGCTTCTATGGCCGCAAAAATTTTATGATCTGTTATCTGTATGCTTCCACGCAAACTGCCGTCAAAACTCATGATTTATTCCTTCGATAAACTTTCCACCAGAGCCAGTCTTCGCTGATGCCGTTCGTCGCCGTCAAATGCTGTTTCCAGAAAACGCAGAAGGCAGCCAAAGGCTGCTGTTACATCCACAAATCCAGCTCCAAAGACGATTACATTGGCGTCATTATGTCGGCGCGCCATAATGGACGTTTCTTCATTGAAACACAGGGCCGCGCGCACATGCCGATACCTGTTAGCGGCGATGGACATACCTATTCCGCTGGAGCAGATCAGTACACCATACGCTTTTCCGGACTCCCGGGGAAGTCTTCTAGCTAATTTTTCAGCAAACAATGGATAATCGCAGGGATCGGCATTGTAGGATCCCAGATCCTCGATCGTCCAGGCAGGAGGAACGACAGATGACAAAGCCTTCTTTAGCCCCTCTTTTAGAAGAAATCCGCCGTGGTCAGCGGCCATAAGAATACGCAATTTGTTGCGCCCCCATATGTTAAAGTAAATATGATATGATCTTTTCCAAATCATGCCACAAAATTTTTACTGGAACAGCGGTTACCAGCTCGCGAAATCTTTCCGGCACCCGCATGAAATCTTTTTCGGTGGTAATGAGGCGGGCTCCGTGATTTTCCGCTTCGCCCAACAGGGTGGCCATATCGTTTTCTGAAAATGGATGGTGATCCGGAAAATCGAATTCCTTCACCACAAATAAACTCCGGTTAATGGCATCGAAAAACTTGCGCGGATAACCTATGCCGCAGAAAGCCAAATATTTCGCTCCACTATCCAGCCCGGATATGTCCTGCTGTAATCTGCCAACCATCAGGGGGATTTTAGCTGGAAGTTTAGCTTTTATGGCGGAACAATCCTGATTTTCTGCGTGGGTCAATAGAATAATGGCATGGATGCTGTTTTTTAGTGTGGGGAAGTCGATGCGCAGCGGTCCCAGCGGCAACATTTCGCCGTTTCCCAATCCCTGGGCGGCATCCACCACCACAAACCTTATGTGCGGCACCAAATCTTTCTGAACCAGGCCATCATCCAGCAATAAAACTTCGTATTTTTTTTTCCCAAGAGCCAGAGCCGCACTCTTTTTCCTATTTTTGGCCACAAACACATCGATGCCCTTTCGGGAAAGCATCAGAGGCTCGTCACCCACGTCTTCATAGCCATGAGCTGCCGCGTTCACTTCCATAACAGCCCTGGACGATCGGCCATATCCCCTGGATAAAACGGCTGCGTCTTTCCGGAGCAGTGATAAAATTTCAGCGAAGGAAGCCACCACGATGCTTTTGCCGGATCCACCGACCGTCACGCCTCCCACCGCAATCACCTTCGCATTTTGAATTTGCCGGCCGCCTGGTATTCCATAGTTGCAGTTGGACAGGAATGCATATATGCGACTGATGGGATATAAAAACAGTCTTCCGCAGAAGCCAATATTCTCCACATCCTCGTACCAGAATTTTGGCGCTTTCAAATCCATGTAACCCGCAGTAACAACTAGTAATCAAGACCGCAATTGCAATTTATATCATCGCGCACCACAAAGTCCACCGACGAACTGGATTTGTTCAATGGAGTGAAAATAATAAAGAAACTTTCTATGGCGTTTTGCAATAAACGATGTTAGGATGACCTGTTTCGTTGTTTTATCCATAAAATTTAAGAGAGAATATGCGCCTAAAAGATATAAAAACCAAAACGCCGGCCGAGTTATTGACGTTTGCCGAGAGTTTGGAAGTGGAAAACGCTTCAGCCCTCAAGCGTCAAGACATGATGTTTGCAATTTTAAAAAAACTTGCGGATAACGATGTGGAAATTCTTGGCGATGGCGTACTGGAAGTTCTGCAGGATGGATTCGGTTTTCTGAGATCCCCGGAAGCCAATTATATGGCCGGACCGGATGACATCTACGTTTCTCCATCCCAAATCAGGAAGTACAGCTTGAAAACAGGTGATACGCTGGAGGGAATAATCAGATCTCCCAAGGATGGTGAGCGATACTTCGGCATAGCAAAAATAAATTTCGTAAATGGAGATTCGGTGAATGTCGCAAAACATCGCATAAACTTCGATGACCTCACCCCGTTATATCCGGATTCCAAGTTATCCCTTGAATTCGATGCTCCGGAAGGAAAAGATATGACCACCCGCATCATCGAAATAATTTCTCCCCTGGGGCGGGGGCAAAGGGCTTTGATAGTGGCGCCTCCGCGGACTGGTAAAACAGTCATGCTACAGAACATCGCCAGGGCCATCACCACCAATTCTCCGGAAACATACTTAATTGTGCTGCTGATTGATGAACGTCCCGAGGAAGTCACGGATATGCGCAGATCCGTCCGGGGCGAGGTGATAAGCTCCACATTCGACGAAGTTCCATCCCGGCATGTGCAGGTGGCGGAAATGGTTATCGACAAAGCGAAACGTCTGGTGGAATACAAAAAACACGTGGTGATTTTGCTGGATTCCATTACACGGCTGGCCAGGGCTTACAATACGGTTTGTCCGTCCTCCGGGAAGGTATTAACCGGAGGTGTCGATGCCAACGCCCTGCAGCGCCCTAAAAGAATATTCGGAGCCGCCCGTAACATAGAGGAAGGCGGATCGCTCACCATTATTGGCACCGCCCTGGTGGAAACCGGCTCCCGCATGGATGAAGTGATTTTCGAAGAATTTAAGGGAACCGGCAATTCCGAAATCGTGCTGGATAGAAAGTTGTCCGACAAGAGAATGTTCCCTTCCATCGACATAACGAAATCCGGAACCAGGAAAGAGGAGCTGTTGGTGGACAAGGCAACATTATCAAAAATGTGGGTGCTGCGACGCGTACTGATGCCAATGGGCAGCTGCGATGCCATGGAATTTCTGCTCGGTAAAATGAAAATATCCAAAAATAATTCCGATTTTTTCAACATCATGAATCAATGACGACTGACTCCGAAACGCCAATCATCTGCGGACAGTTATTGCAGTTGATTGTGTGTCCTTTGACTGGAGCTCCGCTGATCCACGGTGAAAACGTCCTGCTCAATGAACGGCATAATCTTGGCTATCCCATTCGGGACGGCGTTCTGCTGCTTGATCCTCGGTGCAGTTTTCGGGCAGACCAGCTCGGGAATGTGGTGCTGGAAAAGGCTCCGACATCCAACGGTGGACGCATGGAATAGACTTCTTTAACAAAATGTACACTAGACTTCTTTCGAAACATGCGCTCTTTCGGTAATTTCTGCGTCGCTTCGGTGCTCGGCTCCTCAAGTACCACCTGGACACTGCGGTCCTGCGCTCCGTATGCTGCTATAAATTCCTCGAAATATCTTTGTTTCGAAAGAAGTCTACGGCTGTCCTGCGCCATCCTGGAATCGGTATTCAGGTTTCCGGATTAAGGGAAAGGCACACCCGTTGGCCGTGCAGGCGTGATATTTTGTTGGCCAACTCCAATTCTATGATAGCCGTAAGTACCTCCTGCGGCGATACCTTCAGGGAAGAAATTAGTTCATCTATGGTTATCGGCGTGCAGCCGAGAGATTCCAGTATCTTTTTTCGTATTTTTTCCAAATCCTGGGGCACGATCTTCGCCGTAAAAGTCGCTCTTTCTTCCTGGAGAGATTCCGGAATGATTCTTTGGTGCTCGAAGCTATACAATATATCCTGGGGACAGGTCACCAGGGTAGCTCCGTCCTTTAGAAGAAGATTACAGCCGATACTGCGCGGATCCAGGGGAAACCCGGGGACAGCAAAAATTTCTCGGCCATATTCCGTCGCCATTCTTGCCGTTATGAGCGATCCGGATTGTTCGGCAGCTTCAATTACAACGGTTCCATAGGAAATGCCAGCAATTATTCTATTCCTCCGGGGGAAGAGCTGTGGTTGTGTCGCGGTGTTGAATGGCATTTCCGTAAAAATACCCCCGGCTTCGGCTATTTCTCCATACAATTTTTCGTTTTCCTGCGGATATATTACATTTATGCCGCCGGCCAGGATCGCCATGGTTCCGGTTTTCAAACTGCCCAGATGTGCACTGGTGTCGATGCCCCGGGCCAGTCCGGAAACTATTACCACTCCGTTATTCCCCAGTTCTTCGCAGAGGAAAGAGCAAAACTTACGGCCGTGCAGCGAGGCATTTCTGGACCCCACGACCGATAGGACATTTCTTTTGTGAAACGACAGCATCGTCTCCCGTTGTCCGAGAAAAGTCAGCAGCGGAGGCGGATCCGGAACCGTTCTCAGCAGAGGTGGATATAATTCATCCTCCAGGAATACCAATTCTGCCCCTATGGATTCCAGCGCTTCCTGTTCGCGGTCAATTTTATCATCGTCACATATCACGAAGGCCTTTCCGGAGGACTTGGATAAGACTGGTAAGGCCTGCAGAGCAGCTACTCCACTGCCGTACATGGAGATTAGATTCCAAAAAGTAGCCGGTCCCACCGAGCCGCTGCGGACTATTTTTAGTCGGGCTAATTTTTCCTTCGGTGATAGCAGTGGAATCTCCTTCGCCTAAAATCCAGGTATTTAAAGGTTTGATTCTTTCCCACCCAGTAGTCTTTTTAGATTATCGTGGTGTCGTAGGACAATAATCAAAACCAATGCCATTAGAACATATAATTGATTAATAAAGTTACAAGAACAGGATGGCAGATGATAAAAAAACACGCAGCTCAGCAGCATGGCTGTCAGACTGGCGACTGCTGAAATTCTAGTAATACCAAAAACGACTCCCCAGACCAGCAACGACCCGATCAGCGCTGGCATGCTCAGGGCACCTAGTACACCAAAGTATGTTGCAACTCCCTTACCTCCGCGTCCCCGGAGCCACAGGGGGAATATGTGCCCCAGTACCGGCGCCGCAATCAACCCACAGAGAGCCAGTTCGGTGCTGCAGGGCAAATACTTACAGGCCAGAAATCCCTTCAGGAAATCCAGGAGAAAAGTCAAGATACCCAGCGGTATCCCCTGGGTGCGCAGCACGTTGGTGGCCCCTATATTCCCGGATCCGGTTTCCCGCAGGCGCCCGGGTCCCCAGCATCTGGACAGCAGCAGCCCGAAGGGGATACTGCCGCCCAGATATGCCAGACAGACCAAACTCCAATCCTCTACCACCCCCCGACAACCCCGCGCGGGCTCTTTTCATTCCACAGAGCCCTAGCCAACGTTGGCTGTTCGGGAATGGTTTCAGTGGGCATCGAAATCCGAGTAGCCGATGACCCTGTACACTACCTGCGTGGTGTTACGATCTAAATTCATCAGTTTTCCATCAGAATTATGTCCACCTGCTTTTAGTGTTTCCAGGTCGCCGAGGTCGCACAATTGGAACGACGTCGGAGTTACGCTCCAGATTTTCTTCACCATAATGTTCCCTCCGTTCAGAATCACTACGGTACTTTCCGGCACTAAATTGCTAGCCGGCTCAAGGTACAGAGTCGATGAGGCGCTGAAATGCGGCCGAAAATATCCATCTGCCCGGATAGCAAACGCCTCCGGGTGGGAAGATAGTTCCGCAGGTTTCTGCCGCCATTCCGACGGAGAACAGATTTTAATAACCAGATTCTCCGGCATGGCTTCGTCAACAGCTACGTAATATAGCGGAAGAGCGCCTTCCCTCAGGATCAGTTCGCGACGTTTGCGATTAAACTCCACCGGAGTAACCACGTGGCTATCGTGCGAAACTTCCTGCAGCAGTTCCGCTGGATCGCAGCCAAATGCGTGCGAAAGGCGACGGATCAGGTCGGTATTCAACCGCCGCGATCCGGACTCCAATCGAGATAGATAAGAAATCGAAATGCTGGTAATTTCGGATAACGTTTCAAGAGTATACCCGCTGCGTTTCCGCAGGTATTTCAGGTGCGTCATCGGCGCATCCTTTCTCTTTCTGCCAGCTCTTTCAGCGCCATGCTCTGGAAGTACAGCGTCATGAAATGCCAAATCTTTCATTGGACTTAAACTTTGTCTTGCCACAGAAGCCTCCCTTTCATTTTTGCAAATTCAACACCACGGAGCAGTGTACCAAACGACAAAAACAAAGTCCATACAAAAAATTAAAAAAAACACCATATAATCTTGTGCGCGGTGTATTGTCTTGAAATATATGGTTTTTATAAAAAACAAAAATAAAAAATTTTCATTGTAGATTTTTTATTATATTATCATAATGTGTGCACATGTTATGCGCATGAAATATATGTGTTTTTGTTGTTTTTAAGTGTTTTTACTGGCGGCATTGTGCAATTTTATGGCCGGGAGGTATCACATGGTTTCGTTAAAAAACAACGCATTAGGTCTAGCAGTGTGCAAAGAATTGTGCGAAACACACAGAGTCAAAATGACCGACCGCAATAAAATAAAATTAGCGCTCCAGAGGTCGCAGAATTTTACCAGGGTTCGTAACTTGCTGAAATTCCATCATGATGGACGGCCGCAGGGCCAGCGGCGGCCCCAAACGATCGGCAAATTATTCGATCCGGAGGAGCCGCAGATATTATCACGCAGATATGCCGCTGCACCGCTTCAACTGTCCAGAGATAACCAACTATGGGCGACAGAAGCGGAAATAATAGAATGGCTGCTGTTGAGTGGCATATTCATAGAGCGTCTTTCCGATCGATTGTACGCTCTGGAAGGGAAAACGTGCACTCTAAGCCATGTGCTGGTGTTTGCGAATAGAAAAAGACTCGACATGGGCCAGAGGCCGTTTTACCTGGATGGGATAACGGAATTCTAGTAGCAGCCATCGGTCCAGGGGCGTTTAATGGAGGCCGTTGATTTTTTTTCTCCGGACGGAAGATACATGACCTCGAATGTATCGTTGTTTTCGTCGCCCAAATGGAAGACGGCAAAATCTCCAGGACGTTTCTGGAAATCATTGTCTTTGGTGATTACGATTCTTGATTTTTTTATATCGGCCACCCAGGTATCTTCGTCCAATGCGGATATGCAGCCGCGGCATTCGGCAGAATTGTATCTTTTTCGCATTTTGAAGCCAAGGGATTTTGCCCAATCACTGCAGACATATTTAAAGTACGCTAGGCTGCTGAAGCAGGCAGCTTGGTCGGTTCTTATGCCGATGCTTTTGCAGTGCGGGGCCAGGAGGATATCTGGTCGTGGCTGCAGACCATAGCACACAACCCCCAGCAACAACCCGAAAACTCCCACAACCCTTATTCTATGGCGAACCAGCGTTAGGAACAGTCCGGATATGACGAAGATAGCCATCACCGCCGTTGATGGCGTAGGCATGACAAAGAATGACCCTGGAAGCTGAGAAAGCTCTTCGGCGATTTTCCTCAGCAGTTCAACCCCGTATCCCATAAGCATGACAAACGGCTGGGATAGACCGAATATCATAAAAAATAGCGCCGCCACCGCCATCGGCATAATGTAAAAACTCATGAACGGAATAGCGATAATGTTGGCTGGCACGCTATTCAGTGTCAATTGATTGAAAGCTGATATGGAAATTATGGCTGTCGGGACGGAGGCAACCAGGGTGGTCATTAGGGCGGAAAGAAATGCGTTGTATCGTCGCCCACGTTCAGCGTAGAAGGACACAATAGCTATCACGGCACCAAAAGACATCTGGAAACTTGGGAATAGCACAACTTCTGGCGTGAAAATCATAACAAATGTGGCCGCAATAGCCACGGATCTCATGGTCAATGCCGTTCGGTTACACAATATCGCTGCGATTATCAGGGTATGCATTATAAATGCCCTCAGAGACGGCACCGAGCAGCCGGATATGCCGAGATAAATTAGTGTGACCAACCAGGAAATCACTGCGGCGATCTTTTTGATATCAAAAAACCTGGATATGGCCGTAAAGCAACATAAAATAATTCTCGACAGCCAAAAAATAAAAAAACCGATTATTCCCATATGTAATCCGGAAATGGCCAGCAAATGTGCTATGCCGGTATTGGCGAAGATCATTCGAGTTTCTTTGGAAATTCCGGCCGTATTACCGGTTATCAGGGCTTCGGCAATGGCGGCGATATCCTGGGAGAGATACTGTTCTATCTTTTTGTTGATGCTGTGCCGAATCTTCTCAATAACCATTCGTATCGATGAGTCCTGAAATTTTTTTATGACGCTGGGAGGTTTTAGGAGGAATCCGCGCGCACTTATTTCTTTGAAATAATGCTGTTTCCTAAAGTCGTAGGCGCCGGGAAAAGCCGGTGGATATATTGGTGAAAGCCTTGTCCTGAAGAGCGCTCGAGTCCCCGGGGTATAATCTCTGTGCTCCGATTTTTTTTCCCCCATATTCCATATTAAATGGAGTCTTGAAATTTTTTTGCATAATTTATGGGCGGCGGTATGGGGTTTGCCGACGATTTCATTGACGATGAATTTTAGTCCCCTATTAGTTTTTTCGCAAAATTCGATGGTGGCCGCAAATGTAAGTGGCCTTTCTGGGCTCTCCGAAAGCATGAATGTATGAACATAGTTGGTCCTCAGCTGGGATATGCCAAACCCGAAGCTGACGGCCAGCGCCATCGCCGTGAGGACTCGCCATCTATTAATGCACACAGATAAAATAAGGCAAACAATAAAAACACCTACGGATATGTAGGGCTGAGGTTCTTTCTCCAAAATAAAATACCAGCATATGCCGCCACCAATTCCTATCGGAATAAAGTCCGGCAGCCGATGCCTTTCGCTTTCACAGAAATCATTGACAAAGTCGATGACTTTTTTCCTAGCCACGTTCATAGAGAATTCCCTGGCGTTCTGATTACAACTCATAGCAGTCGAAAGTTATAAAAAAATTAAAGGCCTCTGTTGCCGAAAGTTCGATGATGCATATATACTAAAATCATGAGTTTTTTTATGGCTGGATTTTATGCTATAATTTCGCCCGAGGGGATAGTACCCGTCTAACCTTTTGCCATATTTACATGTGGTGTGCGTGGAAGTATGTTGGTCTCGGAAAAATAGTTAAATTAAGTATTTGTTGGAATATTGGTGTGAGAATACGGAATACGCACGCAGAAATCTTACGTCTGTGAATGTTTTTGGTGCACATAGCTTATGGCTTAAAGTCTTTGGAGGGATGAATGGGAAAAACGGTAGATAGCGAAGGCACTCTGCGTTGCTCTTTTTGCGGTAAAACTCAACATGAGGTGAAGAAGCTCATAGTGGGCCCTACGGTCTATATCTGTGACGAGTGCATAGAACTATGCGCCGGCATTATTTCGGATATTCAACCAACTCTTCCGAAAGCCAAAAGCGATCTTCCTCCCCCGAGGGAAATTTGCAAGACTTTGGATAGCTATATTATAGGTCAGAGCAAGGCCAAGAAGGTTTTATCGGTGGCCATATATAATCACTACAAAAGGCTTGCCCATTCATCCAAGACCTCCGACGTGGAGTTGTCGAAATCCAATATATTGCTGATAGGGCCTACCGGAACAGGGAAAACGCTGTTGGCCCAGACTCTGGCCAGAATTATCGACGTGCCATTCACCATAGCCGATGCCACTACCCTGACCGAAGCGGGCTACGTGGGAGAAGATGTGGAAAATATCATCCTGAAGCTACTCCAGGCAGCGGATTACAATGTGGAAAAGGCCCAGATGGGCATCGTCTATATAGACGAAATCGATAAGATTTCCAAGAAATCCGACAACCCATCCATTACCCGGGATGTGTCCGGAGAAGGTGTGCAGCAGGCTCTGCTGAAGATTATGGAGGGCACGGTGTCGTCGGTGCCGCCCCAGGGTGGTCGCAAGCATCCACAGCAGGAATTTCTCCACGTGGATACCACGAACATACTATTCATTTGTGGCGGAGCCTTCGCTGGCCTGGATAAAATAATAGCATCCAGGGGGGATAAATCCTCCATAGGCTTTGGCGCAGAAATTAAAAACAAGGATGAAAGAAAAACCGGAGAACTGTTGGCAAAGGTGGAGCCTGAGGATCTACTGAAGTATGGACTGATACCGGAATTTGTTGGGCGATTGCCGGTGGTGGCAACCCTCAAGGACCTGGATGAGGCGGCCCTGGTATCCATCCTGACCAAGCCCAGGAATGCTTTGATCAAGCAGTATCAAAAACTGTTTAGCATGGAGGGGAAAAACCTGACATTCGAGGAAGAAGCCATCACAGCCATCGCGAAAATGGCTCTGGAAAGAAAAAGTGGCGCCCGGGGTCTGAGGTCCATCATGGAATCGATTTTGTTGGACATTATGTACGATCTGCCATCCTATAAAGATGTGGAGGAAGTGATAATCTCTAATGATGTTATTGAAGAAAAGTGTTCTCCTATATTAAAATGCGCCGACGTAAAAAATGCCGGAATCGGCTAGGAGTTTATTTTGAGTAACATTTGCCCGATCCTGCCCATACGAGACATAGTTGTGTTTCCGCGCGTGGTCGTTCCACTCTTTGTGGGCCGGAACAAGTCCGTAAATGCGCTTGATGCCGCCATGGAAAGCGAGAAAAAGGTCATACTATTGACCCAGAAAAACATACACAACGAAGATCCCTCATTTGACGATCTGTATCAGGTGGGTGTTTTGGGTAACATATTGCAATTGCTGCGACTCCCGGATGGCACCGTGAAAATTCTGGTAGAGGGGCTTGCGCGTGTCTCCATATCCAAGTGCATTTCCGATCAGGATTACTTTTCCGCCGAGTATTCATTTTTGAAAACCGATTCCCAGAAAAACAGTCTGGAAATAGAGGCCTATAGAAGAACCGCTGTGGAACAATTTGAGAATTATGCAAAATTAAATAAAAGAATTTCTCTGGATACGGTGACCGCCGTGAAAGGCATCGAGCAGGTTAATGACCTTATAGACGTTGTGGCGGCACATTTGGTACTGCGGATCCAGGATAAGCAGGCCCTATTGGAGGAAACCAACGCCGTAAAGCGGTTTGAAAAATTGCTTTCCTTTATGGAATCGGAAATAGACGTCATAAATGTGGAGCGGAAAATCCGGAATCGTGTTCGAAAACAAATGGAACGAAGCCAAAAGGAATATTACCTGAACGAACAGATAAAGGCTATCCAGAAGGAACTCGGGGACCAGGAAACCACCGTGGACGAGATCAACGATTTTGAAAACAAGGCGAAAAAGGTGCATTTTTCCAAGGAGGCCTCGGAAAAATTCAATAACGAGCTAAAAAAATTGAAAAATATGCCCGCAATGTCTCCGGAGTCCACCGTCGTTCGCAATTATTTGGATTGGCTCGTAAGTATCCCCTGGAACCACAAAACCAAGGTCAAGAGAGATATTAAAGCTGCGAAAACCGTGCTGGACCGCGATCACTATGGGCTAGATCTGGTCAAAGAAAGGATTTTGGAGTTCCTGGCTGTTCAAAACCGGGTGGAAAAAATAAAAGGCTCCATACTTTGCCTTGTGGGTCCTCCTGGAGTTGGGAAAACTTCGCTGGCGAAGTCCATTGCCGATGCCACCGGGCGCAATTACGTTAGAATTTCCCTTGGCGGCGTGCGAGACGAATCCGAGATCCGGGGGCACCGGCGCACCTACATTGGGTCCATGCCGGGGAAAATAATTTCCTGCATGAAGAAAGCGAAGTCGTCGAATCCACTGTTTTTACTTGATGAAATTGATAAATTAGGATCTGATTGGAAGGGCGATCCCGCCAGTGCGCTGCTGGAAGTGCTTGATCCTGAGCAGAATAACGCCTTCAATGACCATTATCTTGAGGTCGATTATGATCTTTCGGACGTTATGTTTATAACCACCGCCAATTCCTACAAAATGCCGGAACCGCTGCTGGATCGCTTGGAAATAATCAAACTTTCCGGCTATACGGAAATGGAAAAGTTGGGCATCGCCAAACGCCACCTGGTTCCCAAGCAGAAGATGGAAAATGGACTTAAGGAGGCCGAGCTTTCCATATCGGATGACGCGCTGATGCTGATTATCCGCAACTATACCAGGGAAGCCGGCGTTAGATCGTTGGAAAGGGAAATCGCCAACGTTGCCCGCAAGGTCGTAAAAGAGCTTACGGAACAGAGCGATATAAAATCCATCGCCGTTACGAAAGACAACCTGGAAAAGTATTCCGGTATGAAAAAATTCAAGAGACTCGGGACGGAGGATAGAAATCTTGTGGGCGTCGTCACCGGATTGGCCTGGACAGAGGTGGGCGGAGAATTATTGTCCATAGAGGCTATCAGCGTGCCGGGCAAGGGAAAAACAACGCTGACCGGCAAATTGGGGGACGTAATGCAGGAGTCCATCCAGGCGGCCATAAGTTTTGTTAGATCCCGGGCCGTTTCCTTTGGCATTGATCCCAAAACATTTGATACAACTGATTTCCACATTCATGTCCCCGAAGGCGCAACTCCCAAAGATGGGCCGTCGGCTGGTGTGGCCATGGTTACCAGCATAGTATCTTCCCTCACGGCTATCCCAATTAGAAATGACGTGGCAATGACGGGCGAAATTACACTGCGAGGTCGTGTTCTTCCCATTGGCGGATTGAAAGAGAAACTTCTAGCCGCTCACCGTGGTGGCATAGGCGTTGTGGTTATTCCCAAGGAGAATGAGTCCGATCTGCACGATATACCGGCCTGTATCATGGATGATCTGCAATTGATAATGGCCGAAACCGTTGACGAGGTATTGGCGACGGCGCTAACCGGGGATTTTCGCAGTAGCATCCAATCAAATTCGCCCTCCGATACAACTTCCAATACGATAGCAACGTCCAGCGCTAGCGGATCGCCGGTTACCTATCCCTTAGTGATCCCTGAGTGAAAAATTTTGAGAAAAATATAGACTTCTTTCGAAACATGCGCTCTTTCGGTAATTTCTGCGTCGCTTCGGTGCTCGGATCCTCATGTACCACATGTACACTGCGGTCCTGCGCTCCGTATGCTCATATAAATTCCTCGAAATATCTTTGTTTCGAAAGAAGTCTAATGCTTCAGATGATTCTGGGGCAAAGATTTCCCACCGGGCAGTCAGGCCGCATACCCCGGAAATAAGAGGGTTTTTCCCTAAAAAAGCACAGGAAAAACAGGAAGCTCCGGAAGAATTCCACTGCTCCGTAACTAATGTCCGAACCCCTTTCTACATGTTATCCGAAATGCTATTCAACTTGGTCAGAATTTTATTTCCCACCACTCTCATTCCAGCGATTGCAACCACTGCGATGAGACTGGCTATTAGCGCATATTCGATTGCTGTTGCTCCTGCTGAGTCATTACTCATAAATTTTGTCAGTTTGGACAACATGTTCAACTCCCCATAAAACGATAAAAATTCTAACTAACCCAGTAAATAGCATTTTGGTTACAAAACGGTTAATATATATGGACTATTCGATTTTTCTTTCAATTCTTACATTGGAAGAGTAACCAATTGACGTTTTAATAGAAATTAAATCTTTCCATGGGACAATTTGCTTTTATTGGCAGGACCATATGTCCGCGTAATTTGGTGGCATATGCAGAAATATGTAAGGTATTTGACGTTTTTTTCGATCGGTATTTGTAGTATCGGGCATACCAAGGTTTTGTCAACTACCTCGGCGACTTCCGCAGTCACGTCATTTGATAAAAGTTGTGCCAACTGCGGGCATTCGTCCAAAGATTTTTCCTCCGACAAAACCTGCTCCCGCTGCGGACATTCCACCGAAGATTTTTTATCAACCGTGTCTGCATCATCGAACAAATCTTCTGCCGCCTCCGCAGCTACTGTTGTATCCTGTGCAAAATGCGGTCATAGCTCGTCCCAGCAGGCTTCTGAAGAAGATGAGACGCTGGAAGATGTCAATTTCACCCAGGAGGAGAAAAATAGGCGAAATAGCGACCAAAACGGCGATGGCGAGGCTGAAATTGAATTGCCGGACGATATCGATGATGCTTTCAACGAAGAAAAGGACTCGGATAAAAAAGACTCCAAGAAAGCAGACGGGAACCAGGACGAAGCGGAAAACGAAGTTTTGGATGACATCGAAGCCTTCGATAGGGAAGAGAAAACCAAACGAAAGAGCGATAATAAAGACGATGATGACGACGAAACGGAAAACGAAGCCGTGGATGACATCGAATCCTTCGATAGGGAAGAGAAAACAAAACGAAAGAGCGATAATAAAGATGATGATGATGACGACGAAGCGGAAAACGAAGTTCTGGATGACATCGACGACTTCGATAGGGAAGAGAAAAACAAACGAAAGAGCGATGACGCAGATGACGATGATCCTTTCGATGATGAGGATCCCGTCGATGTGAACCTCGACGAGGATGAGGATTCCGGCGAAGATGACGCAGATGAGGACGCTGAAGAGCCGGAACAAGATACTGAAGAAGAGGAAGATAAGGATGATGACGTAGATAAGGATGATAAAGAGAATGATGAGGATATAGATAAGGATAAGGATGAAGATAAAGACGAGGATGAGGATGAGGATGAGGATGAAAAAACTGATGCGAAAAAGACCACAAAAGGGAAAAAGTCATCTGATAAAGATAAAGATGATAAAGACGATGATGACGATAAGGATGATGATGATAAAGATTCCGATAGCGCCTCCAGCGGAGGCGTCTTTGGGGGTATTTCATCACTATTTTCCAGCATAAGCGAGAAGGCTTCCGGCCTACTGGTGCCTCCATCTTCAACAGCGCAGGACGGTACAGCAACCAACTCGCCGGCATGGCAATTGCCGGATTTTATGGCACCGCTGCTGCAATTGCTTCCTGAGGAACTACAGCAGGGCGTGGCGCAAATGCTGCCTGAGCAGAGGGAGTCGTTGGTAAGTATGATATCGGATGCTCAGCAGCTCCCGGCAAATCAACCTCTGCCGCAGGATTTACAGGCGGCGTTGGTGCAAAATGTGTTGGGGACAGTGCCACTGATGCCGGATGTGCAGGCAGCCGTGTCGCAGCAGGTCTTGGATCATCAAGAAGAACTTCAGAATGATCCGGAAAAAGCGCAGGAGTTCTACCAAAAATATTATCAAAACTACGATAACTCCTATCAATCCTATGATGACTACGATACCTACGATAATACCTACGATGGCTCCTATGACTACGATACCTACGATGACTACGATGACTACGACAATGCCGGATCACGGCGACGCAGCCGCCGTCGCTATGATGATACCGAAGAAGGCTATAACGATAATCGCAACAACCGTAACCGCAGATCATCGATGGATGACCGGTATGCGTCGAGCTATGACGATGATAATTATGGGGATGACGGTGACGGTGACGATGACGGTGACCATAGCAGATATGGCGATACCTCCAGAATCGTCGGGAAAGCCATAAGTTATTTGAAGAAAAGGAACCTGTTGAGGGTTGACCACCTAACCGCTTTGTCGGAGGGCAAGGAAATTACCGACTGCATAGGTTGTGGCAAAAATGAATTCATGCATACCATTGGTGGGCTACCGGATCGAGGTGTTTGCGATAGATGCGTCAAGCGGTTGGAATCCAAAAAGGAAAATATGTCCAATGCGAATTGGGATCGCCGTGATCGCGACGGCAATTATGGCGATGGTTATGGTGGCGACGGGACCAGAAGCGGTGGCAGGAGGGATGGCCGTGGCAGGAGAGGAGGAGGCTACGCGGATGACGATTACCGCGATAATTATGATGGCGACGGCGACGGCGATTATGATAATGATGGCTATGATAACGGCGATTCATCCATTGGTGGGGCAATATCCTCCGGACTTCGGCATGCCGGATTAAAAGGGGCCGTGGCTGGCGTGGCAGAGAGTTTGGTATCCGGACTATTGGGCACCAAAGGCCAAGATTCGGATATGTTGATGGACAGAAATTGGAACAGCGTCCAACTGAACTCCTACAGGGATCCTGTGGCTGAATACGGCTATGTGAGAAATCCAATGACCGGGCGTATAGAGCCGGCGCGCTCACTGGCCGAAGGGTTGGCCGCAGCCAGATCCGCACTTGCCCAGATCGATCAAGCAATGCAGGTTAATGCAGCTGCTGCAGCCGCCGGCGCCGCCGCAGCAGCGGGTGGTGGAGCTGGAGCTGCAGCGGGTGGAGCAGCAGCCGGTGCTGCTGGAGCAGCTGGTGCTGGAGCCGGGGGAGCTGCTGGTGCTGGAGCCGGGGGAGCAGCCGCAGCCGCCAGTGCGGCAGCTGCCAACGTCGCCGCAGCAGCAGCTGGACAAATGGTATTAAATGCCCAGGGACAGCTGGTGCCGGCGCCGCTTAATCCGCCGGATACTGCGGCTCCGTACGGCTATGTTAAGAATCCCGACGGGACGATGAGGCCTGCAACGTCTGCGGATGAGGCGAAAGCAGCCGCCGTGGCCGTGGCAAATGCAGCTCTTAACGCCGCCAATGCCGCCGCCGCAGCAGCAGCAGGTGGAGCTGGTGCCGGAGCTGCCGGTGCTGGAGCAGCTGGAGCTGCAGCCGGAGCAGCCGGTGCTGGA
>JAIRZD010000059.1 GCA_031267415.1 Holosporaceae bacterium | reverse complement strand
AATTTCTGCGTCGCTTCGGTGCTCGGATCCTCATGTACCACATGTACACTGCGGTCCTGCGCTCCGTATGCTCCTATAAATTCCTCGAAATATCTTTGTTTCGAAAGAAGTCTAATAGATTCAGAGCACGTGGCAGTTGAACATTCATTGTGGCAGCCAAAATCCGTCACCAATTCGCGCACTTTATAATAAATGGCCGCAATTGTTATGCAGCTGAAAGACGAATAAAAAATAACATTTCCAGCCGCCAGTGGTGACTGCATTTCCTGCACTTTATTTAGCCATATTTCTTTCAGGTAATCGCTAATCTCCGCCTCCATGCCCCAGATAAATTTTGGATAGGGAAAAAGGAACACTCCGCCCAGCACAATGGCGGCAACAACGCACATTTTGATCTTCCGGGCAATTGGCCAGGATAGTCCGCTGACAAAAGCCCCACATCCCCAAAAGATAGAGCCACAGATAAACATGGCAAAATGCACGATGGATATTTTGTCATATTCGGCCACTGCGATATCTTTGCTAAAAGGAATGCTTAGCAGCAGCAGCGCCAGTGGCAGCATCGCTCCGCCGTCGATGAAGTTTCCCTTGGCCAAAAATATCGCCACCATGGCCAATAGTACCATCATCAGAGCAAACAACACCAAATTATTGCGGACAGTATCTAAAATTATGACACCGACAAAAAATGAAGTCATCAGATTTGTAAATAACAGCCACTCCCATCCTTCCTGGCGATAGAAAGCAGCAACCCACAGCAGAGCATTCACCAGCAGAATAGTGATCAGCGTTTCCGGAGAAATCCATAGACATAACGAAGCCAGCAGCGCCACCAGAAGGCATTTTCTGGTGAGTTTTTCCGGCTGGTCGCAGGTCTCCAGTGTCGACAGCAATTCCATAACGCCGCTGATAAACAACAGCATAAATAATCTTATGAAGGCATGGTGATCCGGTCTGCCAAACGATCCGAACTGTAGCAATAGGATATGCGATATGAATATGGCGGCACACAGAAAGGCATCGAAGCGATCCATGACCCTATCGAGCATTCTAAACATAACAATGGCGCTGACAATTTTTACGCAGGGACTGATGCAAAACCCGACATATTCTATTGCTTCATTTATTGAATTCGTAAAAAAACTCAATATATATGATGGAATTATGAGGAAAAAATCGTAGAACCGAGTCCAGTGGAGACTGCAACCAAAAGGGACATTGCCTCTGGTTATTATGTTATTTGACAGATCGAAGTGGCTAAAAAACTCTCGAATGCGCACCAACCTCATGTAGTCGTCCGTATCGAAAAATTTTATGTGAAACCCGTTAAAACTGGCGTAGGTTATAGCATTAAAGACCAATCCCACCAGCACCAAAATGGCAATTTCAATTTTTACATCTTTTAATTGGAGTCTTTTCACGCTGGACTTACCATCAATCATCATAATTTTCCGGGAAACATGCGTTGGTGGCCACATATTGGACGTCGTCGTTATCTTCCAGTAGATCGATTAATTTTACGAGGATTTTTGCTGTTTCTTCGCTTATCGACACGACGTTTTTTGGTTGCCAAATTATTCGCGCCTCGGACGGCTCGGAAAATTTCTTCACCAAGGCATCTCTTAGAGACGAAAAACACTCCAGCGAACAGGTAATTTCAAAATATCCGTCCGTGGATATTATATCGTCGGCGCCAACTTCCAGAGCCACCTCAAATATTTCTTCCTCCGAAGCCACCGCACAGCTATAGCGCAGATATCCCACATGATCGAATTGGAAACTCACGCTGTTGGTTTCTCCCAGACCACCGCCAAGTTTAGAAAACGCAGCCCGCACCTCCGGAGCTGTCCGATTTTTGTTATCTGTTAATCCTTCCACAATGACAGCCACTCCGCCGGGACCGTAACCTTCGTACCGCACGAACTGATAATCCATGCTCGGATCATTGCCGGCAGCCTTTTTCAGGGCCCGCTCGATGTTATCGTTGGGCATGTTCTCCGATCGGGCATTTATGAGTGCTGACCGCAGGCGAACATTACTTTCCGGATCAGAGCCGCATTCTTTTACGGCCACGGTAATTTCTCGACTGATTTTTGAAAAAACTTTAGCTTTGCGGGCGTCCTGTGCGCCCTTCCGATACATAATATTTTTAAATTGCGAATGCCCAGACACGTCTAATCCTCCCAAAATCAATAATCATCTAAATACACTGTATATTTAGCTAGATACTGTGGTCAAAATCAATAATGGAGAGCTAAATTTTTTATTAAAAGCATTTGAGCTGCATTTTTTTCATGAGTTCGCTTGCTTCAACAGCTCCGGCTCTTAGAATTCTGGGGACATCGCCGGCAAGGTCCAACACTGTTGATTCAACGCCGACGGAGCATCGTCCTCCATCGATGATGGCCATGGCATTGGTGGCCAGAGCATTCGCCACCTCCGTTGCCGATTTTGGGCTGGCTTCTCCGGATAGATTTGCGCTGGTGGCAGTCAGTGGGAACGGCAACAAATTCAATAATTCCAACGCCACCGGGTGATTCGGAATTCTTATCCCAAGAGTTTCCTGCCCAGCCGAGCATATATGCGATATTTTGGATTCCGGCCTACGCCTCAGCAGCAGCGTAATAGGCCCCGGCAACCAATGCTTTCCCAGCAATAGCGCAAAATCATTGAGAAAAACGTCCTCGGACGCCTGTTCCAAAGATTGATAACAAACGCTCAGTGGCTGCGTATCAGAACGCCGTTTCAGGGAAAACACACGGGCAACCGCCTCATCGTCACGGGCATTGGCGGCAATGCCATACACCGTTTCCGTCGGAAATACCACAGGATTCCCTCGTCCAAGCTCGGCGGCAGCCCATCTCAGGTTTTCCGGAGTCGAAGGCAATGGATTCATGACACAGGGCATGGCTCTAGGCAGGATATTACTCTAGAGCAGGCTATTTTGCTTCCAGCCACCGCCCAGCGCTTTGCACAAATCTACCACTGAATTCAAATGATTCTGGAGCGCTGCCACCAGCTCCATTTCGGCAGACAGCAAGCCCCTCTCCACGTCCAGCAGATCCAGCAAACCGATAAGACCGGATTCCTTCTGGGAAAGAGCCAGATTATAGCTCTTCTTTAGAGCATTCACCTGACGCGTGCGGGAAACGACAATTTCGCTATTTTTTCTGCGGGAAATCAACGAATCCAGCACCTCTCTAAATGCAGTTTTCACAGCTCCGCCATAGGATAACAACGCTTTTTGATAATTTATCTCCGCCTTCCTGGTCATGGCAGATATCTTGCCACCGTTGAATATGGGAAGAGAAATGCCGCTGAGGAATTTCCACATATTAGCATTGCTGGCAAATAGATTGCTCAGGAGTTTGCTTTCAAAACCATAGGCCGCCGTCAAGGAAAAAGACGGAAAATGTAGAGCCATGGTCTCGCCTATGGCGGCGTTGGCGGCGATTAATTGACACTCCGCCTGCAGAACATCAGGCCTCCGGGTTATGAGGTCAGACGGAATGTTATTTGAAACATTACATGGGATTTTCAAACGCTCAATAGACGCACCGCGTGTAACTTTTTGGGATATAATCTCCCGTGGAGAGCATCCGATCAGCGCTTTTAGAGATGTTTCTGCTTTGGCCAAGGCAATTTCCAAATCAAGAACAGTGGTTTTTATGGAGGCCATTTCCGCTTCCAGACGCAAACAATCCAATTCCGTGCAATAGCCAGTTGCGAATCTGTCTTTATAAACGCTGTAGCTCTCCTCTCGAGTTTTTAGGGTCCTGGTGGCGACGGCCAATTTTGCATCCAGAGCTCGAATGGAAAAGTAGGTTTTGGCCACGTTGGAGGTAACCGCCAACATCACGACCTCCCGAGCCGCTTTGGAAGAAAGCAACTGCGCCATTGCTGCCTCATTGGCCCGCCGATATTTCCCGAAAAAATCCACCTCATAGGAAATACCAATGGTTCCGAGATAATCTACGCTGTCCGTTGCCGTTGCCGACATCCTCCGGGAAGGATGGGTTTTTCCGCCAGACATATCCGTTTTAACCGATGGCAGCAGATTGGACATTGATATGCCGGCTTCTTCCATGGCAATTTCGATATTGGCCATAGCCTGTTTTAGATCGGCGTTATGCTCGATGGCCTGTTTCTCCAATGTATCCAACACAGAATCCTGGAATACGGTCCACCACTCCGAACAAACAAACTTGTCGACGTCCTCGGTGGCAGCCTTTGAGTAGTCATCAATTGCCGGCAGATCCAACTGGGGCTGCCGATAATCAGGGCCCACCTCGCATCCGGTGAGAAGAATAGTCAGACCAACAAGTAAACGAACGTTATGATTAGGCATGGGACTCCTCTTTTTTCTTTAGCTTCTCGCTAATTCTTGTAACCAGGACGAACATCAACGGAATAAATAGCGGAGCCAGCACCGTCGCTCCGATCATACCGCCCACCACTCCGGTTCCAAGGGAATTTCGGCTGCCGCATCCCACACCGGAGCTAACCATAAGCGGCACACACCCTAAAATAAATGCCAAAGACGTCATAACAATGGGTCTAAAGCGAGTCGCAGCTGCCTTCAATGCGGAGTTTATTATCGATTCTCCGGCTTCCCGGAACATGACCGCAAATTCCACGATGAGAACGGCATTTTTGACTGATAGCCCAGTCAATGTTATGAGCGCCACCTGAAAATATATGTCGTTGCTATAGCCCCGCAATGCCACAGCCAGGACGGCACCAAATATGCCGAACGGTACCGCAAAGATAATCACGAATGGTAACGACCAGCGCTCATACAGAGCCGCCAATATCAAAAACACGACTAGCAGGCCCAATAGCATGGCGTTGATAAAATTCCCGCCCGTCAATTTTTCCTGATAAGCAGAGCCAGTCCAGGACAATTTATATTCATCTCCCAAAACCTTGCTGGCAACCTCTTCCATCGCCCTAATGGCCTGCCCGGAGGTAAATCCAGGAGCCGGACTACCAATAATCTTGGCAGCCGTAAACACATTGAAGCGATCAACAATATCAGGACCTACGCTGGGAGTAAGTTTTACAAGAGACGAAAGCGGTATCATGACATTTTTACTGGATCTGACGTAAATCTCAGATATCTGCTCCGGATAGGAGCGATATTTGCCTTCCGATTGCATCATCACCTTAAATCCGCGCCCGAATTTTGAGAAATCATTTACGTATTTGGCGCCGAAGGTGGCCGCCATTGTGTCATAAATCTCGCTGATCGGAATTTGGAGAGACATGGCTTTCAACGTATCCACTTCCATATTAAACTGTGGAGATGTTGCATTAAATGTCGTGTTAAGTCCGGTCAATTCAGGTCGCCGCGCTGCCTCGGCAAGTAGTTCTTTAACCTTGCCATCCAGGGCAAGGCTGTTGGTATCGCCTATTCTTTGGACATATCCTTCAAATCCACCGGTAACACTCATGCCGACAATTGGAGGTGGGGAAAATGCCAACACCATTCCATCGGTAATCCGGCTACCTATGCCGAATACTTTCTTCACCATATCTCCGGAAGAAATTGTTCTTTGGTCCCAGTCCACCAGTTTTACGAACATGGTTGCCGCATTGGAAGCCACGGAGCTGGCCAATATGCTAAATCCGGCTATGGTTGATGAATCTTTAACGCATGGTTCCTTGTCCACGACCTTGGCAACGGACTGAATGACCTCCTGGGATCTGCTGAGGGACGCTCCAGGATCCATCACTGCGCTTATCATGACAATGCCAGGATCTTCATTTGGCACCAGAGAGCCAGGAGTATTCAGCAACAGCACTAGCACCGACAGCAGAATGGCGCTCAATCCTGCAAATGCAATAAAAACATGATCTATCAGGTATCTTACGGTTTTCATATAGATGCCGCTGATCTTCTCAAAAAGCGCATCGAAAGCCAGGAAAAATTTGTTGGTATTTATCTTCGATCCTACAACGTGTTCTCCAAGAAACACAACGCACAACGCCGGCGTTAGGGTTAGGGCGCATACACCGGATATGACCACGGAAACGGCGATTGTTATGGCAAATTGCTTGTACATCGTCCCGGTTAATCCACCCATAAATGCCACCGGAACGAATACTGCACACAATACCAACACAATGGCCACAAGGGCTCCGGCCACCTCGTCCATGGCCTTGATGACGGCGTCCCTAACCGCCATTTTTTCTGCGATCATGAGTCGTTCTACATTTTCCAGTACCACTATGGCATCGTCTACCACTATGCCGATGGCCAATACAAGTCCGAATAGCGTTAACGTGTTTACGGAAAATCCGAACAGCATCATGCCAGCAAAACTTCCTATTATAGATACCGGAACGGCAAGACAGGGGATAATCGTTGCCCTGAAATTTTTAAGGAATAACAAAACCACGGCGAAAACCAATACCACAGCCTCCAACAGGGTTTTTACCACTTCCTTGATGGAATTTTTTATGAAGCCGGTGCTCTCAAAAACTGTTTTATAAGCAATGCCAGATGGAAATTCCTTGGATAACTCCTCCAGTTTCGCGTTTACCAGTTCAGCGGTGGCCAGTGCGTTTGCCCCGGGAGATAGGGAAATCATCATGGGAGCAGCATCATAGCCGCCCATTTTGGCTATTATGTCGTAGGATGCAGCCGCCAGGTTAACGTCGGCAATGTCTCTCAGACGTAGCACCGTCCCATCCAAATTGGCCCGCAGGATGACGTTTTCGAACTGTTCAACATCGGATAATCTTCCGGTTGTGGTAATGATATAGCTGCGTTCTACTTTTAAATTTGTCGGGCTTTTTCCTATCGCCCCCACGGACCGTTGGAGATTTTGGGTAGATATGGCCGCCACAATATCGTTGACACTAAGTCCCATTTTCGCCATTTTGTCCGGCTTTAGCCATACTCTTATGGAATAGTCGTTGCCGGCCATGACGTTCACGTCCCCAACACCTTCCAGCCTCTTCAAATGATCCACTATATTCATGATGGCGTAATTGCCCACGTAGGTGGAATCGTAGCGACTGTCAGTAGAATAGAGACATAAAACCTGCAACATGGAGGAAGATCTTTTGGTCACTGTCACCCCAAGTCGACGCACATCTTCCGGCAAAGTGGCGGTGACAATCTGGACTCGGTTGTTTACGTTGATCATGGCCTTGTCTGGATCGGATCCAACCTTGAAAAACACGGAAATCGTCGCCTTCCCGTTGCTGGAGGCGGAGGAATTCATATATATCATATCCTCAACGCCGTTTATCTTCTGCTCCAGCGGCGCCAGAACCGACTCCGAAATAACTTCAGAACTGGCCCCCGGGTAACTGGCATCAACACATATTGTGGGAGGCGAAAGATTAGGATATTGCTCCACCGGAAGATTGTTGATGGAAATGGTGCCGGCCAGTGTAATCATTAGCGAAAGCACAGTGGCAAAAATCGGCCGATCTATAAAAAAGCGGCAAAACATATAATGCTCCTTTCGCTGTTATTTCGCTTGTTCGATTACCTTTATCACAGGATTTACTGGCATTCCAGGACGCGCTTTCACAATACCTTCGGAAACCACAGTATCATTTTCCTCCAAGCCATCTTCCACTATGGCAATATTGCCGACTATTTCTGCCTTTACAAAACGCGTCTCGACCACATTGTTCTTTCCGATCAGATAAACCACATAACCCATTTGCGTCGGAATCAGAGCAGATGTTGGAATTACCTTCACTCCCTTGTACTCGGCGCCGATAACCTTTACCCGGACGAACTGACCAGGCATCAGCAGCCGTTGATCCGCATCATTGGGAATTTCTGCCTTCAGTGATACGCCGGATGTCAGTTGATCTTCGTTGCTATCCACAAATATTATTTTTCCCGGCAGCGGATATTTCACGCCATCGGTGGTGAAGACCTCGACGACATATTTCCCGGCCAACGGAAGCGCCACCTTTCCGTCCATATGGCTCTGGGCGATTTTTCTCCAGATGGATCCGGAGATGGAAAACACTGCGTGCAGCGGGTGAATTTGCACCATGGTGGTCAGCAAACTGGCCTCTCCGGCCGTGGATACCAAATTCCCAATGGACTGGGCCTCCTTGCCCACAATGCCGGAAATCGGAGCCCTCACCTCCGTATAGCCCAGATTAATTTCCGCTTCTTTTACGGATCCCTGAGCCACCTCAAGATTGGCTTCGGCGCTTTCCAGCGCAGATAAAGAATCATCATAATCTTTTTGGCTAATGGCCTTTGCGTTATGCAATTTTTGCATGCGATTATAGTCGCGACCAGCCTTTTTCACTTCGGATTCCACCCTGGCAAGGGTGCCACGAGCTCTTGCCAGCGCCGCCCCATAGGGCTCCGGGTCTATTACAAATAATTTTTCCCCACGCGCCACATATTGACCTTCGCTGAAGAGCCGCGCCTTCAGTATCCCGCCCACCTGCGCTCTAACCTGTATATCCAGTGAACCGGTAATCTTCGCCGGAGCCTCCATCACGAGTGGAACGTTGGCTTTAATTACCTTGGCAGCCCCTACCAGCTGTGGTGGCATTTGGGGCGACTGTTTTTTATCGTCACATCCACAAATGGCTAACAACGACGCGAGCACCAGGCTAACAGATCGACTTTTACGTGAACCAAACACGATGCCCCCCCACAAAAACCACTACAAAAATATAGCGATTATCCTACTGTTCCGAAGACAAGTCAACATTACACAGCAATCAGGATCAGGAGCCGGATCAGGATCAGGATCAGGAGCACCTCACAAAAGATTTATTAGACTTCTTTCGAAACATGCGCTCTTTCGGTAATTTCTGCGTCGCTTCGGTGCTCGGATCCTCATGTACCACATGTACACTGCGGTCCTGCGCTCCGTATGCTCCTATAAATTC
>JAIRZD010000057.1 GCA_031267415.1 Holosporaceae bacterium | reverse complement strand
TAATTTCTGCGTCGCTTCGGTGCTCGGATCCTCATGTACCACATGTACACTGCGGTCCTGCGCTCCGTATGCTCCTATAAATTCCTCGAAATATCTTTGTTTGGAAAGAAGTCTAATGACGTTCAGAAGGGTGGTTAGCCCCGGCGGCGTTGTTTTCCTGCTTTTTTTTCCAATAACCGTTGAAGCCAACGGTGGCGCAGGTCTGGCAGCTGCTATTCCAGCGGCAGATGCAGCGGTATACGAGAGCGATGACCTTCTGGCCAAGGTGTTCGGAGACTCATATAACCAAAAAAGTGCGTCGCTGGAGTTGGACATTTCTTTAGATGGCGAAAAAGTCGGAGAAGCAGTGACGCTGGTTGGGAGAGAGTGTAAAATCCACGCCCATTCGCTGGCCAAAATATTAGAAAATTATCTGATCTCCGAGGCTACGAAGCAAATCATCAAGCTGGCGGATGCAGATGGCTTTATTTCACTCAAAAACCTGGGATTATTGAAGATTAGCGCAAAATTCAACAGGCAGCTGCTGCTGGTGGAATTATCAGCTCCAATTGAAAAGAAAAAAGTTAGATCACTGGGGAAAGGGCGCTTCTACAACGTTGCACAAACCCCGGATATACGGCAGGCCATGGTCAGTGGATCTGTGGATACTAGGATCTCAGAGGCCTATTATCACGGCAGAGTCACCTATCAGCGTCGCTCATTAATTTTTTCGCCGGTGCTAAATATCGGTGGATTGGTTTTTGAGGGAGAGATAGCACGGGATTACTTCTCGGATTTCCAAAAAAATAAAGGATTTCGTCGAGAATACTCCAGCGCTGTCTACGATTGGGCGGAAAAGGACCTGTTTTTTCGTGTCGGCGACATATTTAGTAATTTTACAAAATATCAGAATGTCCCGAGATTATTTGGGGCGCAAATAAAAAAAGAAACTCCCCGCCATCTGGAATATCGGCAAGCCCAGGTGCGGCAAATTACGCTGCTGAGGAAAAGCACCATCAAGGTTTATTGCAACGGCAATCTCGTGAAAGTCAAAGAAGGAGTCGCTCCAGGAACCTATGAATTGGATGATATTTCCTATTCCAGTGGTAATAATGACGTGAAAATTAAAATTATAGACGACGCCGGCCGCGAGCAAGATCTGGAGGAATCTTTTTTTCTAGAAACCTCTTTTGTGCCCCAGGGAAAGTTCGACATTGATTGTTCCTTCGGATATCCGGAAGTGAATGACCCCAAAAAAGGTCGCTACGATAAGCAGAATAGAATTATATCTATAATTGCGAAATATGGACTCTTGAATGCGACGGAAATCGAAGGCGGAATGGAGGATGGCGACCACGGGGTATCATGTGCTGCCGCGATTAAAAATAAAAACCCATGCGGAAATTTCGAATTGAGGTACGCTCGCAGCAAGCATCAAATAAATGCAGATACAGCTTCGGGCTTCAAGTTGGCGGGCAACGCCTATTATCTATACTATTCGACTCCCTCCATCTCGCTTTTTGAAAAATCGATGTTTAACGCTGGATTTTCCTTCGAGCAGCTGGATTCTTTCTTCCATCCATATCTAAGTAGCAGCATGGCAGTGAACCCGGATAATTTTCTAAGTGTAAGGGAGAATGCCAAAGGCAAAAGCAAAATTATCGGCTGTTTCGCCTCTTTTGACAATTTGTTCGCCCTAAACTTTAGCTCCCGTTATCGGATTAGGACTGATCAAAAACATCGCCGAAGTCAATCGTTTTTCCTAAATCTTTCCAAATCCGTGTGGTTTGGCGGCGCGATTTTTAATTCGGCAAATTTCAACGCGTCCTTCGAGCGATCGAAAAATTTTAATGGCCAGATTAATCGTTCTTTTTGTTTGGGCTGCACCGTTTATTTGAAAAATGATATGCGGCTATCGAGTGGCTATGTCAATAATTCCAATGGGAATAGTGCCCATGTAACCATGAGCAAATCTCCGCATGGCAGTGATCGTATTAGCTATGATTTGTCTGCCTTCAGGAATAGCCGCAAAGATGGGTTCTCACTCGATAGCTTTTACCTCCATCCCATGTTTAAGGTGGAGTTTAATCATGCGAAATACGATGATTCCAGCAACTCGACTCGGGCTGCCATTGAAACAGCCCTGTTTTTTGCCGATGGAAATTTCGCCATTGCAAGAAAAACATCATCGGATGGAGGCTTTATCATGGCCACTCCACGGAAAGCCATGAAAGATGAAACCATTAAATTTGCGAACAGTGGTGTTGCGTCTGATATTTTTGGTAATGCCGTTCTTCCCCTCAGCAGGAATTATGTAACTACGGCCAGGCTGGATCTGCGGGACGTTCCGGATACCTTAAATGTCGAGCCTAATACACTGGTAGCCGTTGGCCAATACAGACGCGGCGCCCTGGTGGAAATTTCCGCCGAAGGTAGCTACGTGGCGGAGGGGGATTTGTATAATCAGAATGGAAATCCGTTGAAGTTGGTCTCTGGTTGCGCCAGGCACTGCTCGGATAGGCAGGCAAAACCATCCCCATTTTTTACAGACAGCGCCGGCAAATTTATTATAATGGGTCTTAGCCCTGGAAAATATAAGGCATCAGTCAATGTCGAAGGCGTCAGAGATTTTGAATTTAATGTTATCGAGACTGGACAGCACACTCTGAAGCTGGGGAAGGTGTTTTGTCAGAATGCAGAGGTGGAATCATGAAATATATCAGAATATTATTGCTATTACTGTTGTGGATCGGCGAAGTTTATCCAATGCGTCCGGACGTGGCCGTGGTGGAAGTGATCAACGATTCCAGCGGTTTCTTTTTCATAAAAGATGCCGACAATAATGAAATAGCCAGATTTAGGACCGAGGTCAAGGGAGCGGCCAGACGAAATCAAGATGGATCAATTTCGTTTACCCTGAAGCTGCTAGATGTCGAATTTCATTCCGATGAATTTACGATATATTATGGGGACCAAAAGATTGAGCCACAGCATAGCTCCACCGATGAAGGAAATGTCTTCAATATTTCGATTCCCGAAAATCAATTGAAAAATGAAAAATTTACCTATGCTCTGGAGCTTTCGTCAGATAATTCGGCGACGATTTTTGAAAAAATAAGATTTATCATCATGCCAAACGCCTCGCTGGAGACCGAAATAAAGGAGGTATGTTTTGGGCATCTGACCTGGGATCATCAGCGAATTTGCGGAAACAAACAGACAGTTTCCTTTAATTATTCTGTTCTGAAGAGCGACGCCAAGTGCAGGATATCGAGCGCGCATCGTTTCCATTTAAAGTCCGAGAATAATTACCTGCCCTACTCCCTAGAGGTTACTCCTTGCACGGCTATGGATAATTCGGCCGGGGAGGGGGTTAAAAGTTTTCAGCTAAACGGCAGCTCAGGGGTTTTTTCCATTATTTTTGACCCATCCAGCTTCCGTGCTCAGATGCCCATAGCTGGAGATTATGAGGATTATCTCACCATCGAATTGATGGGCGACGACTAGTCCATCCAGCACAGCACGGCACGGCACGGCACGGCACGGCACGGCACGGCACAGCACGGCCCTTCATTAGACTTCTTTCGAAACAAAGATATTTCGAGGAATTTATAGGAGCATACGGAGCGCAGGACCGCAGTGTACATGTGGTACATGAGGATCCGAGCACCGAAGCGACGCAGAAATT